>CAYZYK010000059.1:0-1546 GCA_964482615.1 uncultured Candidatus Saccharibacteria bacterium | reverse complement strand
ACCATAGTTAACGTCCTCACTAGGTTCTACGAGATTCAAGATGGGAGGATACAAATAGACGGAAACGACATCAGGAAGATAAGAAAAGATGACCTGAGAAAACAACTGGGGATAGTTCTACAAGATGTCTTCCTGTTTAGCGGATCTGTTCTCGACAATATCCGGTATGGAAGACTCGACGCTACAGAGGAGGAGATCATCGCGGCAGCGAAGTTAGCAAACGCGGACAACTTCATCAGGAGGCTACCTCAGGGATATCAGACTACGTTGAGTGAGAGGGCAGGAAATCTTAGTCAGGGACAGAGACAGTTAATTAGCATTGCGAGAGCAATTATAGCGGACCCGGCGATACTTATACTGGACGAGGCAACCAGTAGTGTGGATACTAGGACTGAAATGCAGATACAGGAGGCACTTATGAATCTGATGAAGGGTCGAACAAGCTTCGTTATCGCTCACAGGTTAAGCACTATCCGAAACGCTGACCAGGTGCTGGTGATCAATAATGGGGAGATCATAGAGAGGGGAAACCACAAGGAACTGCTAGAGGAGAGAGGGTTCTATCATAACCTCTACATGAGTCAATTCAAGGGCACATATGTTGAAACTCTGGACTAGTTTTACTATTCTTCCTCATAATATATTGGATTAGCTCTCCCACATTTACTGCACTTCTCGTCATCAAGACGTAGACCCTGCCCACACTCACATACAGTCCACAACTGCTTCCCACAGCTAGGACAGAAACGTTTCCCAGTTAAAGGATGAGGACCAGAAGCCAACTCGTTCCTTATACTAGCTTTGCAATATGGACAAATCCAGGTTTTAACTGCACTTGACATAAATAAAAAAGGAACAAACCTGAATTTAAGCTTCATTGAACCTATAAGGAGAGGTACCCAATGAATTTCTATAACGCATATACTCTGTTAGTTTACAGGCTGAGTGAAATTATTTAGGCTCAATTTGGCTATAGTATAATATGAAAGGAGTAGAGGGCTTTATCACCTTCACCTACCATGAAGATATCGAGAAGGCAGCGGAGTTTTACGGAGAAACTCTAGAACTTGAACAGGTCCTTAATCGCGACTGGGTTAAGATCTTCCGAGTAGGAAAAGACAGCCACATAGGTCTCGTGGATTCCGAGAAAAGTTACCTTAAACCTGCCACCGAAAAACCGGTGATGCTTAGTATATTCGTGGAAGATGTAGATTATTGGTATAATAAACTCTCTGAGAAAGGAGTTAGGACAAACAATCCTCCTAAAGAGGCTGATGAGATTAAGATGAAGGGGTTTCTCACTTGGGATCCGTCAGGATACGTTGTTGAGATCTTTGAATTTCTCTCAAAACCTTACGGTGAGTAATAGGGTAGATATTCCATAAAATACAAATATTCTAAAAGAAAATTTGAGACGCAAATAATATAGGAATCGTGGTTGAGAGAAATATATCCAAGTTATCTCTCTTTCCACTTTGAATTCCCTATTTTATTTTAGTTAAACCATCCATGCCAGGATACCAGAAGTCAGCAGCTTCTCCTATAA
>CAYZYK010000058.1:0-1641 GCA_964482615.1 uncultured Candidatus Saccharibacteria bacterium | reverse complement strand
GGCGAAGGAGGCTTGGGGGAGGTCCTCGGCGGTGGCGGAGGAACGGACAGCGACGTTAATTGTTAATTGTGAATTGTGAATGTCTAATTGTGAATTGGTGCTCTCGTGGGAGAGGTTGTGGTAAGCGGTGCGGATGGCGTCTGCGACATCTTCGGGGATTTGGCCTTGCTCGAAGAGGTGGCGGATGGTGTGGGAGGTTTCTTCCAGGGCGTCGGGGTTGTCAGTGTCGACGCTGTGGGCCAGTTCCAGGATGCGGGGTTGCAGGTCGTTGGCTGCGACGAAGGCGCGGTAGGCGGCGGTGGTGATGAGGAAACCGGGCGGTACACGGAAGCCGGCGCGGCTCAGGCGGGCGAGGTTCGCGCCTTTGCCGCCGACGTTTTCCAGGGTCGCATTTGTGGCGTCGAGTGGAAGTGTGAGTTCAATTTGAGACATGGAATCTCGGCCTCTCCGCTATCGTTGACGTTTGTTTTGAGTGGGCGCTTAGTCATTATTGAGTGACTGCTCGCTCAAGCTGGCACGCTCATACCCCCTTCGTGTAGTCATAGACACTACACCATTAATAAAACAACTCCACCCACTACACACAAAAAAACCACTACGCGAAGTTGACCTCCCAAAGCTGCACTAGACCTCAGTTCGTTTGCGCCAGTAGCGCGCCAGCCCCTGCCAGCTCTGATCGACAGGCGTTGCAAGCTCGTAGCTTTCTTTGACCTCGTGCTCTGCGTTCGCGGCCTCCAACTCCGCCTCGGCCATCGCCCGCAACTGGCTGATCTGAGTGAACTCGCTCTCGCCGTCTTCCAATCCTTCACGCACGAGCCGTGCCCAGCGGGTCAAACGCCCACGGAAGCTCTCGATATGCACCTCGGGCTCCAGCCCCGGGCCGAAGTGAGTGAGCAGCAACTGGCTCAGATCGAGTTCAAGCAGGGTGTCAAGGCTGTCTTCCCACGCTTCCAGGTCGATATCGGGCGGCGGGGTTGCCGGCCGCGCGTAGTTGGTGTCGGGAAAGCGGACGCCGGTTACGTCGCCCACGAACGCGGCCGCGCTCGCCGGCTCGAAGTAGGTGACGTGGTGCGAGGCGTGCCCGGGTGTGTCGTACACGTGCAGCGTCCGCTGGCCGAGGTCGAGGGTTTCGCCGCCACCCAACGCCGTGACGTTGCCCTCCGGCACCGGACGGATCTCGCCCCACAACCGATCCATGTCATCGCCGTACAGCCGGGCCGCGCTGCGGGTCAGTCGCTCGGGGTCGATCACGTGCGGCGCACCGATTTCGTGGACGTACACCTGCAAGTGAGGGTGGTCGGCGACGATGGTGCCCGTCGCGCCGGCATGATCCAGGTGGATGTGCGTCAGCAAGATGGCGTTCAGCTTCCCGAAATCCAGGCCGTGAGCGGTAAGGCCGGCTGCCAGATTCGACAGTGTTGTTGTAGGTCCTGGATCGACAATTGCCGGCTCATCCCCCAAGAGCAGATATGTGCCGATCATGTGTGGCTGGTCTAGGAAGCCGTCATCGATCAAGCGTACGTCGTCGGGCAGTGATTCCGCGAATACCTCGGCTGAACGTGACATAAGATGACTATCTCCTTTCGCCTTGGGGAATCCGCCTAACAGAGGGCAGTTATTGTTTGACAACCCCTTAACTTT
>CAYZYK010000057.1:0-1665 GCA_964482615.1 uncultured Candidatus Saccharibacteria bacterium | reverse complement strand
CCGTAGCCGAAAACATCGCCCTGAGTCAGATCGTTGCTCGAGGCAATCGGTTCGTGAATTGGCGCGATGTCCAGCGCATCGCTGAAGAGGCAATGGGCCGCATCGGCGTGGAGCTGTCGCTGGACGAGGTGTTATCCGATATTTCGATTGCTAACCAGCAACTCGTCGCCATCTGTCGGGCCTTGACCCGCGATGTACGCCTGATGATCATGGACGAGCCGACGGCCTCTCTGACCAGGAAAGAAGTCGATTCGCTGCTGGGCGTAGTGGAGGATATGCAGTCCAAGGGCATCGCAACCTTGTTTGTCAGCCACAAACTCGATGAGGTTCTTCAAATTGCAGAAAGGGTCACCGTTCTGCGCGACGGTGAGAAGGTTGGCACTTTCCCCAGCCAGGAATTGGACGACGAAAAGCTCACCATGCTCATGACGGGTAAGAGAGTCGAGTACACTCAATACGTCGCCGAAGGGCAAGACGACGACGTTCTCCTTGAAGCGAGAAACCTGTCGAAGCGAGGGAACTTCCAGGACATTAGCTTCCAACTCCATCGCGGAGAGATTCTGGGTATCACGGGCCTCTTGGGTTCAGGGCGCACAGAGCTGGCCCTCGCACTCTTCGGCGCCAACCCGCCCGAGGCCGGCGAGATTCTGGTTCGGGGCCGGCCGACGCACCTAGACTCCATCCAGGAAGCGATCAGACTGGGCGTCGGCTACGTCCCGGAGAACCGGCTGGAACAGGGCCTCATCATGGAGCAATCAGTCGGCAAGAACATCGTGATCACAATCCTCAAGAGACTGTTGAACGAGTTCGGGCTAATTGACTTCAACAAGACGCAAACGACCATTCACAACTGGATCGAGGAACTCTCCATCATGGTTCCGTCGGCGGATTCTCCGGCTCAGAACCTGTCAGGCGGGAATCAACAACGGGTCGTGCTGGCCAAATGGTTGGCCACCGACCCGGATATTCTGATCCTCGACGGCCCAACGATAGGCATTGACGTAGCTGCCAAGCGTGCCATTCACGACATCATCCGCACTCTGGCCAAGCAAGGCATCGCCATCATCCTCATCTCTGACGAGGTGCCGGAAGTACTCCAAAACTGCAACCGCGTCATCGTGATGCACAAGGGCAGGTTCATCGCCGAATATGACCCGCAGCAGGCGACAGTGGGCGAAGTTCAGGACACAATATACATGGCAGCATAGAGGATTTGGGCTATGAAGAAATGGTTGAGGCGTCACGAGACTTATGTCTTCCTCGTAATCGTTCTCTTTTCCATCATCATTACGTCACAGAACGCCAGTTTCTTAACTCTGGAGAACCTGCTTGACCTGCTAAAGAGTTACTCGTTCCTGGGCATTCTCGCCATCGGTGTGCTCTTTGTCTTAATTTCGGGGGGTATTGATATCTCATTCACGGCCGTGGCGACCGTCGCCATGTACGTCATGGCTACCATCACGATCCAGTACGGCGGCAATATGCTCACCGCGTTCCTAATCGCGTGCAGTGTAGGCGTTGCCTTGGGACTGGTAAACGCTGTTATCATCTACATCTTCAACATCCACAGTATCATTACGACCATCGCCACGCTGAACATCTTCTATGGACTGCTAACAGTCCTGTCAGGTGGGAAATGGATCTACGGGTTTCCCACTTGGTTTC
>CAYZYK010000056.1:0-1725 GCA_964482615.1 uncultured Candidatus Saccharibacteria bacterium | reverse complement strand
TACTCCAGCTGATATTAATGCAGGCGACATCACAGACGATGACACTTATTTGCTATCAACAGGCGACACAGGAACAGGAAATTTCATATTCAATCAAAACTTTACTGTGGATTCAAACACGTTATTCGTCGATTCAAATTCAAACAACGTCGGCATCGGGACGACGGGGCCGAGTGAACAGCTGGAAGTGTCTTTAAGAGATAATGCAGGGTTGGCAACAATATCGCTTGATGGTCAAACCAATGCTGGGGGTCATCCCGTTTCTCAAATAATTACAAAAAACACTGTTGACGGGGTCGTAACCGCAGAAGATGCAACTTACATTAAAACAGTAGCAGATGCTTCTCAGGGGAGAAGATATTACAATATGATATTTGGCACGGGGAGTACGGGAACCCCAAGTGATAGAATGACGATTGATTATAGCGGCAACGTCGGCATCGGGACGACGAGCCCGGGGGAGAAATTAGAAGTGGCTGGTGCGAATCAAGCAAAGATTTTGGTTAATGATACGGGAGGAGCCACTGTTGGAACTCTATTAAGGGCAGTCGCGAACAGAGGAGATACAGATGCTTATGATTTGCTTTCTCTTGAGAATAGTGCAGGGACAAAGTTAATAGTTCAAGGAGACGGAAACGTCGGCATCGGGACGACGAGTCCTGACACTATATTAGACGTTAATGGCGCAATAACTCAAAGAGAATTAAGCTCAGACCCAGCAGACCCTGACGAAGGAAGCTTCGTAACGTGGATGAGCGATGGCACTGGTTCGGGAGATGACGGAGATATTATGATAAAAATTACAGCAGGCGGAACAACTAAAACCACCACTCTCGTGGACTTCTCTGCGGTGTAAAAATAACAAAAATAATAATTTTTTGTAGTGCCTAACTTTATCTTCTTCCGCCTTTCTTAGCTTTCTTAAACTCTTTCTTAGCCATTTTCAGCACTTTTTTATCAAATTCAAGAGCTAAAGGTAATTGCTTCAAATTGTTTTCCCTTTGACTTATTTGCTGTTCTAAGAAATCCACCTGATTCGCCCAAAAGGACTCCTCAGGCGAGTAAATCTTGAGCTCGGGCTTCTTTTTTTTAGCCATCTTAAAACTCTCCCGTCAAGAAATACCTCTCAAATCTTTTAGCCAAATCTTCTAAATTTCCCTCTGCGTTGAAAACTCCGCTTTTCAACACTTCCAAAGCCGTGTTCAGAGCGTTCGTCCGGGTGTTTTCTACGCTCAGATGTGCCTCAAATCCGCGTTTAGAGCCCTCTTGTGAGGTTTTCTTTGACTCGGATGGCTTACCACCCTTATCTTTCTTGTTAGCCTCTAATTTAGCTGAGATTTTTTCTGACAATCCTTTTTTAGAAGAGCCTTCATGTTCTATTCCAAGCTTTTTTGCGAGTTTAATCTGCGGTTCTGTTGGTTGTTCAAATTCATCACTCATTTTCTCTACCCCCTTTCATGTCGTTAAGTATTTCCTCAATGTATTCCCAAAAAGGGAAAAGCTTCTCGTGGCTTTTTACTTTTTCTTTGAAAACTTCTTCATTGAGTTCCATCATTCCCAATCCCCCAACGCATCAGCATCCAATTGCTCCATTAATTCTTTTTCTCCTAATCTTCTCCAGTGGAAAATTTCCCTTCTTATCATGTTTTGAATAAATTTAATATCTTCTTTATCAAGTTTAATTTTCATTGTGATTTTTCTACCTTTAATTTGAAGGTTTTTTCT
>CAYZYK010000055.1:0-1923 GCA_964482615.1 uncultured Candidatus Saccharibacteria bacterium | reverse complement strand
GTATTCTTTTTTTCTTTTTTCTGGTTATTGTTTTTTTATAAGGTTCAAATGAAGGGAAAGGGATTGGTGGGGGTATTCTTCTTGGGGGTGTTTTTTTGGGTAATGGTCTTGAAGAAGGTTTGGTGGAAGGTTTAGTCACAGGCTTGGTAATTGGTTTAGTTACAAATTTAGTTACAGGCTTGGTAATTGTTTTAGATAAGGGTTTTGTAATAGACTTAGACACAGGTTTAGTTATTGATTTGCTTATGATTTTAGTCACAGGTTTAGTTATTGGTTTGCTTATAGTTTTTGTTAAGGGTTTAGTCACAGGTGCAGTAATGGTTTTAGTTTCTGTTTTAGTAATTGTTTTTGCCTTTTCTTGATATTGGAATGTATCTAAAACTTTAGCAGTTGAAGCAGTTGTTCCTAAAATTTCCTGAGAGGCTATTGTTCTGCCTGTTAAGCTTACTGGAACTTTCGCCTGAGTTGTTGGAAATGCTTTTACAGCTGTTGCTTTTACTTCTCCTAAAGTTTGAGAGAATTTAGATAAAGAGATTTGTTGAAGATTAGTTGTAGGTGTTGTAGTTGGAGCAGTAAAAATAGTTGTTGCTGCTTCTGTTGGTTTTTCTATATAAGTATATCCTCTTAATATTGGAACTTTGCCACTTGCTCTTGCAAAAGGCATGGTAGTTGGCTTAATTGCTATCTCTCCTTTGATAATATCTACCCCTTCTGGAACTGGTATTTTAATACGCCCATATTGAGAAGGAAGAAATATATTTTTTGCTTCTTCACCCTTGCTAACTATTGCTGCTCTTTCAATCCTCCTCCCCGATTCTACATATGTAAACTCCCAACCTTTTTTTATATCTTTAACTCTCCATACCTTTTCTAATTCTAATGTTCCTCTTCCATAAATTGCCTCTTCATATCTCTTCCCTAATATCTGAGGTGCATACTTTTGAGAAACAGGCAACCCTGTTTTTGCTTCTGCCATTTTTTGAAAAGCATATCTCTGTGTTTTTGGCAAGTCCTCAAATCTTGCTAAACTTGTTGGTTGTTCTCCACCCCTTATTCTTGCTATAAATCTATTAACCCCTGTTCCCTCTTTTCCTACTCTGCTAAAACCCAAAGCTGGTTCTCCTATTATTTCTCCTTTTGCTGTGAGTTTTATTGGTTCAAGGGTTGTTACTGTTCTTATTGTTGGTTTTTGTATTATAAATTGTTGAGGTTTCTTGCCAAGTAATTTTTTCCAAGTTGAAGTAACTTCAGCATATCTTGCTGGTTCATATTGAATTATTTTAAATTGAGCTTTTGATGTCAACCAATCTTTTTGAGGTTTAACTCTTTCTACATATATTGTTTTTGGTTCTGGCTTTTTCCCTAATTTTATTTGAGGTTTTGTTAATCCTGTCTTTAAGATGTAACCTCCTAAAGCTATTTGACCCGCAGGTATACCCCATGCTATCATCTCTGCTTTTCCTTCTCCCAATATCCCAAGTTCTCCTAATTTTTTGCCTGTCTCTCTAATACTTTCTCTTCCTCCAGGAAAAGCATAAGATTCAATACCTTCTCCGATTAATAAACCAGCTGCAACATGCCATGAAGCAAAATAAGGAGCTGTATATGCTGTTTTATAAAAAGATTTTTTTGCTATTGCTGTGGACTCTTTCTTTCTTTGTTCAAGTTCTACTTTACTAACAGCGGGAACAAATTCTCCTCCTCTATAATATGATGTTCCTTTCATTTCTATGGGTGTATAATATACTCCTCCTGTTGGTTTTAACCATTCTGTAGCTTTCTCAGTTACTATTTGATGTGTGCCTGTAATTGGACCATAATGTTCTACCGTTTGTCTCATCTCTTCTGGTAAAATTGATGAATAGGCACCCATAATCTTTTCCTTTGCTTTTAAATAAGGTATTGAAACTTCTTTTGAACTCG
>CAYZYK010000054.1:0-2100 GCA_964482615.1 uncultured Candidatus Saccharibacteria bacterium | reverse complement strand
TACAAAAAAGGGAATAATAATAAAGAAGGTCGAAAACGGTCAATTCGTACCCTACTAAGAGTAAAAGCAAAAAAGGTTAAAAATTAGTTAATAAATAATTAAAAAAATATGACAAAAACAACAAAAACAATTTTATGGATAGTTGTAGCTTTAATTGTAATCGGAGGAATTTGGTATGGAGTGAGCACAGAAGAAGAAAAAGAAACAATTAAAATTGGCTTTGTTGGTCCTTTAACGGGTGATGGGTCAGTTTATGGACAAGGAGAAAAAAATGCCGTAGAGATGGCAATAAGTGAAATAAACAAAAAAGGAGGTATAAATGGAAGGCCTTTAAAGGTTATTTATGAAGATGGGAGATGTAATGGTAAAGATGCAGTTACAGCGGCTCAAAAGTTAATTAATGTAGACAGGGTGAAAATAATTTTAGGAGGAACCTGTAGCTCAGAAACTTTAGGGATAGCTCCAGTGGCTGAAGAAAATAAAGTAATTTTGTTTTCTGCTTTTTCTTCTAATCCTAAAATAACAGACGCTGGAGATTTTATATTCCGAAATTGTTATTCTGATTTTCTGGGAGGTAAAGAAGCCGCAAGAATGATAAAAGAGAGAAAAATAGCTTTAATTACTGAAAATACAGATTATTCTCAAGGAATAAGAGAGGTATTAAAAAAAGAGTTTAGAAAATTGGGCGGTGAGATAATTGCCAATGAAATTTATGAACCAGGGGAAAAAGATTTTAAGACTCATTTAATTAAAATAAGAAAAGAAAATCCCGAGGCAATTTTTATTAATCCCGGTACCTCTGCTACAGATGGAGGCCTAATTATTAAACAGATAAAGGAGTTGGGAATAAATAGCGTTTTGTATGGTAATTTTTTGCTTGGTTCTCAAGATACTCTAGAGATTGCGGGAGACGTAATGGAGGGAGTTGTGTTTTTTGATGCCCCAGGTCTCAGAGCAGATAATCCCAAAGCAGTAAATTTCTTAAAAAAGTATAAAGAGAATTATCCATCTCCGGGCAGCGATTATGAAATTGGGGCTCGGTATGATTCTGTATATATTATTGCTGGCTCCCTTGAAGAATGTGGCGAGGATACCAGGTGTATTAGGGATTATCTATACGATTTAGAAAAATATGAAGGAGTAATTGGAACCTATAATTTTGACGAAAATGGAGACGTAGTTGGAGGAAGGATGGCGGTAAAAGAGATTATAAATGGTGAACCAGTTGAAAGGAAAGAATGAAGAACTAACAATTTAATACTAAATATATCGTAATCTTGTGGAACCAACAAACAACAAATCAGTTTTTGATATTGTTGCTCCCAATTATATCCGAGAAGATAATCATTGGGGGGGGGCTGATCTGGATATAGTAAAAATTACTATTGATAAACTGTTACGAACCAAGGAAAAAATAAACTATTTGGATATTGGTTGTGGGAATGGCTTTCATATAACTACTATAGGCGAGTTTTATCCAGAAATTAATGTCTTGGGTATAGATTTTTCTGTATCAATGTTAAAAAAAGCAAAAAAGAGAATTAATGTTCTGAAACTTAAAAATGTGAAAGTGCGAGAGGTTGATATAACAGAGTCAAAGATTTTTGGAAAGTATGATATTATTACTTTTTTAAATAATGGAATAGGTAATATTTACAGAAAAGAGGAAGAACCGACAAGATTAAGAACCAAAGTTTTAAAGAAGATTCATCGTCTCTTGAAAAGTAATAGTTTTTTAATTTTGAGTGTATATAACAAAGAGAAATTAAGAAAATCTTACGGCCCGAATTTGCGATTAATAAAAGAAAAAAGTAATCTTAAAACAGGAGACCTATTTGTCAAATACAAAGGTAGTTTCCAATCAAGCATTTATTACTCTCATTGGTTTTCCAGTAAAGAATTAAAAAATGCTATTAACCGAGAAAAATTTAAGATTGATTTCTTTGAAAAAAGAAATGCTAGGTTGCTGATTAGAGCAAAATCAATGGGTTGAATAAGAGATTAACTAATTGTTCTCTTTAAACAGAAGCGTTTCTGAAGGGATTGCTTTTGTTTTTTAATATTTTTGATAGAATAAAAATATGATGCTTAGAATTGAAG
>CAYZYK010000053.1:0-2171 GCA_964482615.1 uncultured Candidatus Saccharibacteria bacterium | reverse complement strand
CTATTCTTCCGTTAAACTACAGGCCCAAAAAACAATGAATTCTTTAAGTTGATTTCTTTATTCTTTCTGCTTCTTTCTCAACAACTCTTCCTTCATATTCTGCTGCATGCGAGGGGGCTTCTTTGTAAACAGGCTTTTTCTGATCAATATGTAAATTAATTATTATCTTGTTATTATTATCAGTTTCTTTTTCTTTAAGATAAACATGGAAGCGGGGATATTCTAAATTTCTTATTCTTTTTACAAAAGACATCTCTCCTGTTTTTTTATCTCTTTTTTGGGGAACATACCCTAAGTTACGCATGAGCTGATAGGGATTTTTTTTGGTCTCCAAAATAATCTTTGCCATTTTATTTGCTTTTTTCTTGAATCAAGAAAATTTTAAGAACTTTTAGCCCTCGTGTAAGGATAAATATTGCTAAAACTTCCAAGGTAAGAATAGAAGTATCTCTTAAAACTGTGTTTTGGATTCCTTGAGGGGTGTAAAAGAAATAGTCTTTGCACAAAAAGTTTATTATATAAAGGAAAGTTGTAAGAGCTATCCAAACATAAACAAAATATTCTCCCTGTCTTTCTACTTCTCTTTTTCCTAACCATCTTAACAATTCTTTGTGTAAAGAATAAATTACCAAAACTCCGATATAAAAAAAGTGAATTCTGTTTGGAGAAAAAGCACCACGAGTGAAAAAATCTACCAAAATCATTATCATAACAAATAGAGTAATCGTAGCACAGATTAAATAGAGGTGTCTGTTTATCATCTCTTCAATTGTTTTTAACTCATGAATTTCTCTTTTTGTTTCCATGTATAAATACCTTTTAGATTATAACAGATAAGCCCTTTATTAAATTAGCATATAATCTTGAAAAATCAAGTTTATTTCCTTGACATTTTAAGCTTAATTCATTAATCTTAAAAGCAGAGTAAACTACTCTGTTTTTAAATTAAAATTATGAAATTCTCAACTGCTTCTCTTTATGGTCTTCGAGCAATGATATACCTTGCAGAGAAAGGTAAAACTTGCTCCATAAAAGAAATATCTAACAAAAAAGGTATTTCCTCTTATTATTTAGAGAAGATACTTAACAAATTAAAGAAAATGAACCTTTTGAAATCAAAAAGAGGCAAAAACGGAGGATATTTTTTGGCCAAAAAAGCAAACAAAATTAAAGTTGGGGAAATAGTAAGAGCCCTGGAAGGTGAAATAGCTCCCGCTTATTGTTTATCAAAAGAAATTAAAAAACTATGTCCCCACACAAAAGATTGTCGAGCTCAAAAAATATGGGGAAAGGTCCAAAAAACAATAAATTCAGTTTTAGATTCAATAACTTTAGCTGATTTAGCAGAAAATGAGAAAAAAAGATAAAAAAGTATATTTAGATAACGCAGCAACAACCCCTATTGACCCAAGGGTTCTTAAGATTATGCTTCCCTATTTGAAAAAACATTTTGGTAACACAAATTCTCTGCATTCTTGGGGCCAAAAAACAAAAATTGCTTTAGAAAAAGTAAGAGAGAAAACAGCTTCTTTAATTGGAGGTGATTCTGAAGAAATAGTTTTCACCAGCTCAGCAACAGAAAGCAATAATTTAGCTTTAAAGGGAATAGCTTCAGCAAACAAAGAAAAAGGGAAACATATTGTAATTTCTAAGATTGAACATGCTTCTGTTTTGAAAATAGCAAGGTGGCTTGAAACTGAAGGTTTTGAGATAACGAAGTTGCCAGTAGATAAATACGGTTTAATTTCTTTAAAAGAGCTCAGGAAAGAAATTAGGAAAGATACTATCTTGGTCTCTATAATTCACGGCAACAATGAAATAGGAACAATACAGCCCATTGAAGAAATAGGAAAAATCTGCCAAGAAAAAGGAGTTATCTTTCATACTGATGCTGCTCAGAGTTTGGGAAAAATCCCGATTGATGTGAAAAAGACCAATGTTAGTTTGTTAACTGGAAGTTCCCATAAAATGTATGGGCCCAAAGGAGCTGCTTTGTTGTACATTAAAAAGGGAACGAGAATCGAACCTCTTTTGCACGGTGGTGGTCAAGAAAACGGACTAAGATCAAGCACCCATAATGTAGCTTCTATCGTTGGTTTGGGGGAAGCTTGTAAGGTTTGTGGAGAAGAAATGGAACAAGAATCAAAAAAACAGATAAAATTAAGAGATAA
>CAYZYK010000052.1:0-2186 GCA_964482615.1 uncultured Candidatus Saccharibacteria bacterium | reverse complement strand
AAATATATTACAGAATCAAGTTTCTTTCGGTCAGATTTTAGCTTACTAAATGCGCGTTCTTGACATCATTTTAATAAAAATAGTAAAATTAAAGACAGAAAAGGTTTGTTCAAAATTAATTAAAAATTTTTAGAAAATGAATAAAAATAAAATTTTAATTTTAGTTTTAGCGGTAATTGGCGGCATAGCCCTTTTGATAGCGGGGGTTTATGCCGGCGTTTTATTTCAAGCCCAAGAAATAGCGCCACGGCTTGAAAAAGCCCAAAAAGTAATGGGTTTAACCCAGTCAAAACTAATTGATATTAGCGTCAAAGGAGAGGTTGCCAATATATCAGATAGAACCCTTACCTTAAGCGAGGAAGAAGAAAGTTTAGCCGTTCGTGTTTCAGATGAGGCAAAAATAAGTTCTATTGCTATTGTTCCCAGGGGGGTTTCAGTTGAAGAAGCGCCGAATATGTTAAGAGAGATGCCAAGAGAGATTGGGTTTGAAGAGATTGAGGTTGGCGATGTTATAATGGCTGAATTAAAAGTATTGGAAGATGGAGAATATGAAGCAGCGGTCGTTTTAGTGCTTTTATCTCGCAAAAAGATTCTTGAAGAGATTTTTCCTGAGGGTGTTCCTGAGGATGGTTTCTTTTGAGGAGATTGCCCTTGCTTTCCCAGAATAAATTATCGGTACCGTGGATTATAATTTTCATTAAAGCGGTTTTTAGCTTCTAATATGTTGTTGAATTTTCAAAAATTTGGAGGTGTTTTAAACAACAATAAAACAAAAAAACTAATAATTGTTAGTTTGGTTTTTGCTTTTTTTATAATTTTAATTCCTAATTTTGGAAACGCCTTGACTAGTTGTTATCCGGGCTGTGGCTGGTCAGAAAGTAGTTGTGCAGGCAGTTCTGTGGAAAGTAGCGGAGCAATAATATGTGGCTGTGATTGTTATGATATTTATTGTATTCCGGCTGACAAGCCAATGCACACAGCCCTCTCCTGCCCCAACTGTTATCCAGATAGCCACGAGGTATTATGGGAATGGGAAAATGAGTACGATTGTTGCCCAGAAGAAGGTTGTACATCCACGGGTGAATCTTCTTTTTGTTCAGAGGGGAGCCTTTGGAAAAAAACTGCAGAAACAGAAAAAGGGTGTAAGGATGGCCATTGTTATACTGATACTGAAGTTTCCGAAGAAAAAGTAAAAACTTGCGGTGAAAGTGATTGGGGAGACAAATATTCCTGTGACGATAATGGGGCAACTCGTCTCAGAGAGTATCATTGGCGGGGGTGTACTAATGACTGGGTTGTTTGTCTGTTTTATGGAACGACGAGCAATTCTCCTCCCTGTTGTTTTGATGCCCCCGAGTTTTTATTTTGGGAAAAATGTGAAGAAGAAATAGACCAACCTGAATATAGATGTAACGACAACAAAGCACAACAAGCAGTACTAATAGAAAAATGTGAAGATGATCAATGTAAATTTAAAAAAGAATGGCAAACCATAGAGGATTGTGGTGATCCCGGGGAAGTCGTTGCTTTGGATACGGCATGCAAGGGGGACGATATAGTTATTCGGGAATATGGGAGCCAATGTGTTCAAGACGCTTCTACGGAAGCGCCGTTTTGTATGAGGCAACAAATTAATGAGAAACCGGGCGCAGAATGTAAACTTTGTCCCGTATATTATGCGGGTCAGGAGATGTGTGAAGTATGCGGAAAAAAAGTATACCAGTTGAAATTAGAGGATTATGATTATTCAAGTAGCTGGTGGCTTGATGACAATTTTTGTTCTGCTTCTTATATGTTATCTGCCACAAGTTATAATTGTAAAAGCAAGTGCGAAGAAATACAACTTTCCGACCATATTCCTTTTTACTACGACTACTTCGACTCTGATCAAACTTATGCTTATTGTAGCGCTGAAGTAGAATACGACTATGAAACGACATATTGTTATCCAAAATGTGTTGGTGATTGGCAGTGTGAGCCAGTAACGGGAAATACCGAAGCAGGAGTATGTTCCAGTGATAAAGATTGTCCACCTCTACCAAAAGGAGAAGAGGAAGAAGAGGAAGAAGAAGAGGAAGAAGAGGAAGAAGAAGAAGTAGTAGTAGTAAAGGGAGAAGAAGAGGAGGAAGAAGAAACTTATTGTATAGATATTGAAGGTTTAGGTGAGGTTACTTTCACTTGGGGGT
>CAYZYK010000051.1:0-2214 GCA_964482615.1 uncultured Candidatus Saccharibacteria bacterium | reverse complement strand
AATTTTCCGCAGTGTTTTTGAATAAGGACTTATTATGACTAAGGTCTAATGGATTATAAGAATTCAGTTATAGAGACATCCCTTGCATACAGTGGTAAAAATTTAGGATCAGGACCCTATTCTTTATGCGGTAGAATAGGAACACTTGTCTAAAAATTTGCACGCATATTGGATTCTAGAAAAAAAGATTTGGGGGGAAATAAGGTTGCTCGACTTATTAAACGGTGAAGTCCTCCCCCCATATTAGGTCATATGAAGGATATATTTAATATATGTGATCCATTTGCTAAGAAATATTGTTCTTTCTGTCCCATATGAGACAAACCATAGGATTAACATAAACTATTTGAATAAGGAACATTTTTCCAATCCTCTCATTCACCGAATATCAGCAATGAATTGTAATCTTTTCTTTTGTCAGACCTAAGAGTAGTTATATTTAATTGAAAAATTTCTAGGTTTAATAGTTTAATTGTTAATGAGTCTGAAGATTTCCTTCCTGTGCCATTCATGGTCGTCTGCTATAACTGCGATCTTCAATGAATTCATTTATGCTAATGGGAATATATGTTAAATATTCTACCGCCGATTAGATATCTACTAGCGAAGGAAGCTCCTCCTTTTATTGGATCTCGGTGGTTACTTGATAGATGTTTATTAAGAAATGGTTGTTTGGGCTCATCTCCACGCACCTATATCTAGGTGCATTCATTACCTCGATCTTTTTCCCGGTGCCTTACATACTATTGCTGTGCGCGCTATATCCATCCCTTAACCCCTTATTACTTGGTCTAGTAGCTGGATCGGGAGCAACGGTAGGAGAATTAATTGCCTACCTTCTCGGATACGGTGGTAGACGTGTTATAAATAAAAAATATAATTCTCGTCTAGAAAAGACCAGGGAAAGAATACACAGACACGGGGTCTTCATGGTTTTCCTGTACTCTCTCTTCCCTCTACCAACCGGACCCGTGCTTGTACCTCTGGGCATGCTGAAGTACGACTTGAGAAGGGCCGGAGTAGCCGTATTTGCTGGTAAGACCGTCCAGTGTACAGTAGTTGCCTACGCTGGCGTATACGGTATAGATTATATAACCAGGTTTCTCGAACCCCAGAGCGGGGTCATAACAGGGATCTTATCCGCCTTGGTTTTGATTCTGTTTTTATTTGTTCTATTCGGCCTCGATTGGAATTACGTGAGATCCTTCCTGAGGAAAAATATAGATGATTAAAGTAATGATAGGCTTTTCTTTTTCAGTAGATACACTCCACAGCTAATACCGATAAGTACTGACATCATAGAATATCCTGGTATCAGGCCTCCCAGTGGATTTACCTCGAAGGTAGCGGATGAGACCTGGGAATCGTTTACATATACGTCCACCTTCCATGAACCCACCACTTCTTCACTCGGGTAATTACGAAGGTCGACAGGGGCATAGGCAAATGCATCCCCTTCATACTCCATTACCACTGATTCCTCGACACTGAGGCCCTGGGGACCGGTGAACACCCAGTTGACAACGTCTCCGATCTTTATCCCTGAGAACTCCACGTGGCTGTAGACAAGATCTTTAGAGCTGAATAGGTAACCAACCTCCGTTAGATAGCCATTCTCATCTATACCGGTACCGATACCATGAGCATTTACTATTAAACCTGAGCTAACTTCTTCATCTACCTGGATCCAAGCTTCAACAGGACCGATTATTTTCACCCCATATACTGAGACCAGGTAGTCTCCTTCAAGAGTCTCATGGAATTTGATCCACTCTGGCTTAACATCGTTACCACTGTACTCGACGCCTGGGATCCCATTAAGAATAATACCCTCGCCGTAAAGATAACCCAAAGATCTGCCGAGTGGATCTATGAGAGTCAAATCGAGATCAGCTGACTCGTCATTCCAGTCAAGATAAAGGGTAATAGGTTCAGCGCCGTTCTGTGTTTCAATCATTGAGACTGTATGTATCTCTGGTTGGGACCATCCACCTAATACTCCACTAGTCTTAGCGCCGGGATTAAAGGACCCAGTAGCCCGGTCACCCTGATTATTCATCATTAGGTCGGTCCTACCTCGCTGCACCTCGTAGCTCTTTTCCTCGTAAAGTGTTTGGTGATCAAAGTCATCACCACAGGGATCAACCCGTTTAGAGTTCACGAAAAAGGAATCTAGGCTAGTTTTCTGGAACTCGTCCTCCACCAACTCGCCGT
>CAYZYK010000050.1:0-2214 GCA_964482615.1 uncultured Candidatus Saccharibacteria bacterium | reverse complement strand
CCCGGCTGGGCCTTGTGGATTTCTGCTACAGGCAAACCCCCCTGGTCTTTGCTCTTACTGGCAATGACGATTGTCATCTCCTGGCTGATTGCCGAAATACGGGGCGCTTTGCTCGCCCTGGTGAGCTTCATCGGGATGTGGCTCCTGGGGCAGTTTCTAGGCGCTCTGGTGGGTCGGCCCCGTCCCGCCCCCGACCTGGTTCGGGTGGCCCAACAGTTCTCCGGCTACTCATTCCCTTCCATACATGCCCTGGTTTATGCCTCCACCGTCGGATTCGTGGCGGTGTTGTTCGCCGCCAAGACCTCGGGACCGTTACGATTAAGCGGGCTTATTATTTGCGGGGCCGTAATATTCCTCGGATTTGCGGCGCGCCTGGCCCTGGCAGCGCATTGGCCCAGCGACTTGCTGCTGTCCTACCTGATCGGGTTCCTCTGGGTCACTCTCCTCTTGCGGTTCGTCTAACTTCGGGGCCTCATCGATTGATGAGGACCCCTCGGATCATAGCCGGGCAAGGTCATAATAAAGGACATAAAATGGCTATCAATGATGAGCACATTGAGCCGACCCCAATAAAATCTCCAATTTCTCGCAGTAGTCCCTGGCCTTATATTTTGATCGGGGCTTTGCTGGGGGCATCGTTCGAATTTGTGGTGAGTAAGCCCTTGGAATATCTGTTAACAAGTATGTTTAATTACGTTTTTTTCGGTGTCGAATTTCAGCCTGAGTCCCTCCTACGGCCATATATTTTCAGGCCCGAAAGATGGCCTGGCATCACCTTGTCGGGAATTATTTTGGGAGGGCTCCTGGGGTTTATCTTTCACCGTCTTAAGGAGGAACGCCGGCGCATCCAGACCTTGCATCGAGAATTCGAGCTTCGGGTTGCCACCTTAAGGCATCATTATAAAAACCTGGCTATCGGCATCCACGGCTTTTCCAGCCGGGTCAAGCGGAAACTGATTGATTTGCGCGACCAGTTGACCCAAACCGAACAGACCGCCCGCTTCGACCAGGACCTCAAATCCTTGGAACAAAATGTCGTCATCCTGGAAGATGCCTCCCAACGGCTTACCCAAACCTTGTCCGATGAACTTATGTTTCTGAGGGCGCTCACCAGTGACTCTCTGCATCCGGTGGCCCGGGATATCTATCCTTTTCTGAGACAGACCATCCAGGATTTGCTGGGGTTACGGTTTCAGGAAAAGAAGATCGAGGTGAAAATCAATGACCGTCCCCTGGAAGCCGACCAGGAGCCGTTGATCTTCTCCTTCGAACCCTACACGATGGAGGTCATCTTGCAAAATATTCTCAGTAACGCCATGAAATTCGGTGACCGAATCCACGTGAAAGTAGCTCCAGTTGAAGGATGGGTCCGGATGGAGGTCCAGGACAACGGCCCTGGGTTGGATGTGGAAAAGTTGAAACACCGTCTCCTGGCGCCTGGGGATAAGCGGGGGGCAGAGAGCACGCACCTGGGCCTGGAGGTTACCCTGCACTTGATGGAAAAGACCGGCGGACGCCTGTCAGTCCAGAGTAAGCCTGGGGAAGGGGCCGTCTTTATCTTAGAGTTCCCCCAATTAATGTTACGCGTACCCAGAGCATCCACTCCCCGGACCGGGGCAGTTTCTCCAGGCTGCCGGAAAACATGGCCAGGATGAACAGCGGCAGGCCCAACCCCAGGCTGAGGGTGAAAAAGACCAGAAAGCCCAGCCACGGTGCCCCCAGGCTGGCCACCCAGGTGAGCAAACCCAGCACAAAGGGGCCGATACAGGGCGCGGCCACCACCCCCAGGGTCAACCCCATGAACAGGCTGCCGAAGTAGCCCGCATAGGACCTGGACGCGGCCTGGGTGAGCCTGCCGGGCAGGCGCAGTTCCCAGAAGCCGAAAAGGCTGGTCGCTAAGAGCACCAGAACGACCGCCACCGTAATCAACACCAAAGGATTTTGCAGCAAGGCCCCCATGAGGCCGCCGGTTAGAGCCGCGGCTACTCCCAGGGTGGAGTTGGTCAGGGCCAGGCCCGTGAGATAAAACAGGCCGTGCACCAAAAGGCGCCCCTGGCCCTGGCCGCTCTTGCCGCCGAAATAAGAAACAGTGATGGGAAGCAAGGGATAGACACAAGGAGTCAGGTTGAGAGCCATGCCGCCCACAAAAATGCCCAGCAAGGTCCAGAGTATGGCCCAACCGCTGAGGGGGCCGGGAGTCGTGGCTTCCGCCGC
>CAYZYK010000049.1:0-2222 GCA_964482615.1 uncultured Candidatus Saccharibacteria bacterium | reverse complement strand
TTTTTGTTCATCAAAAGCAGGTTTTTCACCCCATGGAGCATTAGGAAATTTTTGTCTCAATTCTTCTTCTCTGCCTTCGTCTTTCCATTTTCTCAATTCGTCTAATGATTCTCCAATTCCTAATAATTGCCATATATCAGCAACTATGGCTGGTATTGTTATTTGAAGAGCTCCTATCATAGGTTGAGCTAGAGCTCTTGTTGCAGATTTAGCAAAACCTTCTGGCTGCTGTATTTCATCGCTAACTATCTCACCAAATTCTGGAAAGTTATTTGACTCAGCATTTTCAACAATCTCGCCAAATTCTGGAAAGTTATTAGTTGTCATTAAATTAACCTATATCCTGATTTTTGAGCTTCTATAGCTTGTTTTTTAGGAACTTTTCTTGTATTTCCTGCTGGATCTATCATTAACATGCTATCTTTATCTACTGGTTTATTAATTTCGCCTTCTTTTATAGATCTAATTCTACTTGTTAATTCTTTTTGCCTATCAGCAATATAAGGTTGCAACTCTTTATCTATTTTTCTAGAAAAATTAGCAGGAGGTTCTATTCCTTTTGCCTCATATTCATCTAATAATTTATCTGTTATTTCAATTTGTTTTTTTTCAACATCATTTTTAAATTGATCAGTTTCATAAATAATCATGTTATTTTCAGGAGTCTTTAAAGGTGACTCTAAGGCAGATTTAAGAGTTCTTTCTATATACTGGTTTAAACGCGCTCCACCCGGCAATGATTTTAAATCCTCTACATAATTATTTTTTACTGCTGAATCTAGTTCATTAGCACTCGCAGTTTTCAAAAATTCTGCAGGAAATCCCTTAGTAGATAAATATTCAGCTGCGGCGTTTCTTTTAGTTCTTAAATTGGGTGCCCATATAGCATCTAAAATTCTCTTTTGTGCTGCTTCTCGAACCGGTAACGTGCTTCTTTTTTTATTTATTTCTTCAAAAAAAGGTTTATTAGATTCAAAAGCTCTTTTATCTTTTGCAAGGGTCCTTTGTTGTGCCATTTTTTCTTGAAATTGCCTTTCTTTAGTTACATTTTCATTAGCATTCATCATAAATTTTGCAATATCAGATGCTCCCAAAACAGAAGCTCCTAATATTTGTTGTTCAGAATATGGTAAATTATTGACTGTAGTAGCTTCTAATGAATATTCTCTACTTAAAGGTTGTGTCTGTGTTTCACCTGAAGTTTCTAATACATTCTTAGGCATAAATTGATCATAAGGAGATTGTTGAGAATCAATTTGTGAAGGAATATACGATCCATCATCAGCAGGCATTTTTGTTTTATTTTTAAGCAAACCTAATTGTGATAATAATTGTTGCTGTTGTTGAGATTTTAAAAGTTGCTTTTGCTGTTCTAACTGTAATGCCTTAGCAAGCTCTAGTTTTTGTTGCAATCCTGTCTGAAGACCTTGAGATAATCCAGAACCTAAAAGCTCGGCTAAACTTGGTTGTCCCGGCAATACTTGAACCATATTAACCTCCCAACCTTATTCCACTTCCTGGAGAATACATTGTGCCAGGAATTAATTTACTTAATAAAGATTGTATGCCAGAAAAACCTCCGCTGAACATTCCCGGCAGAACACTTCCAGCTGCCATTCCAAGACCTGGAGCTACTGCCCCCATAAGACCGGAACTTCCTGGAGTATAAGTACTTTCAAATGGTCTAGCACCCATTCCCATTCCTAACAATTGAGATAACTGAGACAAGCCTTGTTGCTGCAATCCTGCTCTTTGCATTGCAAGATTCTCAGCAAGTCCAGCTCCAGCTGATCCTAATTGTTGACCAAAAGCTGAAGAGCTTTGAGAGCCTGCTCCCATTCCAGTAAATCTCTCTGCTATTCCCGGAACTATCTGTTCTTCAAATTGTCTCATTGCAGGTGCTTCATATGCTCCAGCTTCTCCACTAAGTAAAGACTGAAGATTTTCAAATGCTGGTCCTAATGAACCTCCAATTCCACCTAATAACTGTTTTAAGAGTTCTTGTTGCTCTGAAGTCATAGTAGGAACTTGTTTGAATTTTCCTTTCTTCCCAAATATCAAATCTTTTAACGAAGCCATTATAACTTCTCCTTTTCTAATAATTATAAAGTAAAATATTTTTGTATGATTTTAGCAAGTAATGTTTTTTTAATCTTCATTGTTTCAAATATTCACAAACTATGAGGCCAGCGGTAATATTAGGTCCACCAGCGCCATTTATT
>CAYZYK010000048.1:0-2437 GCA_964482615.1 uncultured Candidatus Saccharibacteria bacterium | reverse complement strand
CAACAAAAATCTGGCTATAATGTTGAAAAACAAGACCTTCCTTTCTTAAAACAGTTTCAAAACTTACATAAGAGGGAGTATAAATTTTAGTAGCTAATTCATATCTGTTATAATTTTCATCTTTAGCATAAAAACCTCGTCTAATATGATAAAGGTCTCCATTTTTTAAATAATAATTAATTCTTACTCTAGCAGCACCGCTTGAATCCCCCCATAACAAAGCTATATCTTTAAAAGAAAAGACTGTTTGTTTTGAGCGTAAAATTTCCGAAAGATAATTACCCTTTTTCATATTTATAAACTAAATATTAGCTTTAACCTTATATTTAGTTTAAATTGTATAGGAAATACTGTCAAGAACCTCACCGCTCCTGCGGTGAGATTCTTGGCGATTTTTCACTGACACACTTCAAACGTGAACTTGGGCATTTTTCGCCGTCACAGTCGGCGAAGGAAAGCTCCTGTGATTAGTGCAACTCGGGGTATAATATACCTTCATAAATTTGACACAGAATAGATATTATGATATAATCTAAACAGTGAAGTTCTTTGCCAATCTGTTTTCTGTGCTTCAAAGGAGGTGTGTGATGGAAATTCTGCTTACGGTTGGAAGGACTATTCTTGTTCTACTCGCTGTTACCATAGTTGCCGCTGAACTCATCGAACAAAGACACAATTATGGATTTGTCTGGTCGGTGTGGAAGCGATTTCGAATCAGGATGCTCTTTGAGTGTCTGGGTGTACTCACGTTGATGATCGTAGTCGGGGCCGCATTATGGCAGATACCCGGTCTCAAGTATGGATGGTACAACCTTTTCTCCAGCAAGGGCGGCAATATACTCTTCGGTCCGATTCTTGAAGGTTCCGAATCCACCAGTGTCTTGATTCGATTGATAGTGCCTTTGTTTTTCATCGTCCTGGCGTTCGTACTCCCTTTCTGGTCACAACGCGAAGAAAAGATGTTCCGTAGGGGATATAGTAAGTGGAGTTCTATTGTCAGGCAGTCGATCAAGTTCGGCTTCATACATTGCTTGGTCGGCGTTCCGCTTGCTTTCGGATTCCTGCTTATCATTCCGGGCTTGTTCTTCGGGCTCAAGTATAAACGTGCTTTCGAGCGCAATGTGCGCAATATGGTAGCAATAGACTACCATCGAGCCATGGACGAGGCGGTGATGTCAAGCACCACATATCACACGATGTACAACATGATATTGGTCACGATTATCCTCCTCGTAACGCTCGTGGCGGTGTAAACGACTGCCACAACATCACGGGCGGGACACTACGAGTATCTCGCCCTTTTCTTTTTAATTTTCTGAGTTGAGTTATGATTAACTCGTAAAAAAACTTTAAATTCTCAAGTAAAATTTTAAAAACAAAATCAAAAAACCCAAGAGATAATCTCGGGTTTCTCTACAATAAGGAGATCCTGTAGCTAAAATTATTTTAAGCATTTTTTTAATTATTTTTTATTTCTTAATTTTCTGTATATCATATTAGGATAACCCATATTTTTCCTCTCCTTTTGGCCACTGATTTGGAGCACAAACAATGAAGGTAAGTTTGCTCATTCTCCCTCCTCCTTTCTCTGGCTAGTTTTAATCAAAGAACTTCCTTCTTTCTACAACTCTGTTATTCTATCACATCCTTACATCCTATCAAAAAAAATCTTTCTGTCAATTGGCCTTTTTTTAACCTTTTTAACTTTCTATTTTAAATAAAAAGGCCGCCTTCCGAAGAAAGCGGCAAAATATATCAAGAAGAAAGAAAAGGACCATCAACACAACTTAAATGACCGTCTGAACTAACACAGCTACCACACAAACCAACGCCACATTTGGTAATATATTCTGTTGCAGAAAAAATATTCTCTGGTGGCAAAAACCTCTTCTCTATTTCAATAACTTCCCTGATCATACCATTTGGACCACAATTCACACAAAAAAGAGGACTGAATTCAGATATTACATCTTCTAAAATATTAGTAACCAAACCAATATGCCCTACTTCTCCGTTCTCTGTTGTAAAATAAACCTTTTTGCAACTTTCTCTGAATTTATCAGCTAAAGCTAAATGAGCTTTATCTTCAGCCCCCAGAAGAGCAATTGTCTGATTACTTCTCTTGGCAAAAAGATAAAGACCTGCAATCCCACAACCACCACCAACAAGAAGAACTCTTCCTGAAATAGAAAGAGGATTTCCATGAGGTCCTCTGACAAACAAAGTATCACCCATAACAAGAGAGGATAATTTTGAAGTCAACTTTCCTCTTTTTTTAATAAGGAAAGTTAAAGGATTATCATCCAAAACAGAAAATGGTTTCTCTCCTTCTTCTGGCAACCAAAGATAGACAAATTGTCCGGGAGTTATTCTCATACCTTCGTTTAATTTTAAAACAAACAAATCTTCAGCTAAAGCAGTGTTTTCGACCACCTCA
>CAYZYK010000047.1:782-2493 GCA_964482615.1 uncultured Candidatus Saccharibacteria bacterium | reverse complement strand
CCAAGAATTCTAATTGTTCTTCTGTAAGGTCTGTGATCTTCATTATTGGCTCCTTAGAAGTGGTGATTTGTTTTTTATTATTACAGATAAATGTTTAATAATTAATTAAAAAATAAAGTATGCTTTCCCAAAATATGCTTACATCGTTAGCGTCTTTTTATTTTACAAGCAAGAATACCTTGGGTCTTGTACCCAAGGTAGTTGACTAGTTCTTCTTGCGGTTAAAATAGGCCCTCCAGACAAGCGTACGGAACTCTTTGCTAAAGGATTCAAGAGCTTTAGTGAGTGAAACTTTTCGGCCGGTTTCTTTGCTAAAAGTATCTTTGACCGAACAAAAGGCTAAGCCCACAATAAAAACACTTGCGTTATCTAAGTTAGTAATTGCACAGCGTGTAACATCTGTGATCAAGTCTTCTGTCCTTTTGAACTCTCGAAAACGAAGTACCGGCAAAGATTTTGGCTCTTCTTTTTTTAGAAGATTCAAAAAGGAGGTCGCTTCGCACGCACGAAAATGTTCCCAAGCGACTTTGTACAACATTCCGTCAGCGGCTGTAACTTTCATTCTTTACTCTCCTTATCTATATTAGACCATTGAGATGAGTAATTGTAATTTAGTTCTCCAGGTCTTGTGTTGTACCTCTCGGCTAGATTAAAAAGCTGCTGAGACAAACAACGATTCTTACCTCTATTAATTAACTTGATTAACCGAAATAAAACTACATACGTCATTATCTCCCGGATCCATTCTTTTACTAAATAAAAATACATCCTACACCCATTTTTCTGTCATCGCATGACGGGCTGCCTCTGAACGACAGCCCTCACATGGACAAAACCAATCCAGAAGACGTCTATGTCCTGTTTCAGTCATTTTCCAGGAAGCCACCTCGGGCCTCTCATGTTTACAATGTGGACATACCCACCCGTTGCCGAATGTCATGCCCACAGGATTCATTTCAGATCCACACCATCTACAATTCATTATTCTCTCCTACACAGACGATCTACACCCATTTTTCTATCATCAGTTTGATGGAGTTACTAGCTACCGGAAGGATTCTTAATGTATCTATAACGCCCGAGACCACCAAACTTTCTCCAACTATGCGGCACGAAATAACTTGCTTAGGATCATCCCCTATTTGAAAGTGAATCGCTTCATCTGGAATATACCTAATAATCCTATCTGCTTTATATCCATAGCTAATTCTCGTCGGTTTGCTTGTTAGATCTGCGATCTCCTTTTTCGCAGCGGCCAAATTTGACTCAAGCAATTTAAGCCTTCTCTGAACCCATTTCGGCAATTTTGTTATGTCTTCACTCATAGCCTATTTCACCCAAAAAAATCTGTAACTTCTAATTATAATACAAACAATCTTTTAATTTGTTTAGTCATAAATGCTAAAAGGTTTTTTGCGACGTGCTTGGGGTGGCGCTTTCTTAGCACCATGATCTTCAAGCCACTTAATTAACGCATCACGATCTAGACCAAGAGCTTGAAGATCGCGTGCATCTACTCTAACATACATATGCCCAAGCTGCTGCTCTACATCCTCTAGGATAAGATTCTTCCCACTTTTTCGATAACGGATGTATTTGACGGCTTCAGGATGCACCTTAACGTTGAGCCCTTTAGGGGTTTTCAAATTACTTCTCTCTTTCTGCCAAACAGGACCTAGACCGGATACAATCCTGGACTGTCAACATCAGC
>CAYZYK010000047.1:0-772 GCA_964482615.1 uncultured Candidatus Saccharibacteria bacterium | reverse complement strand
GCACCGGTAGATCTGGACTATAACGGCCGCATCCCCTGAGATCGAGTAAGTGATGACCCCAGGACACGGCCCAATAGGTTGGATTTTGTCGTTCTCGAGAAGCTCTTCGACCAATTCTCTAACCCATGCATCTCGCACTTTTTTCGAGATCGGGGCAGGGTCATGAACGTCATGAAATTCAAATTCGAAGTTCCCAACTTTCATGATCTCCTCCTTTGTTTAGAGTAAACTCTTAAGTTTAGCCAAAGGCACTTCCCGTAAGATTTCAAGTGTCTTAGCAACCACAACCCGCGTGTGGTTTTGTATACCAATTGTGTGAACTAAACCCCGACATTTAACCACCACCCTATATTTCTTATTACCCCGAGATCGCAGGTAAAAATCTAGAACCCTCCTGAAGAGCCTAGCTGCAGACCGAAGATTCGTATAACCATGAAAACCAGCATCATAGCACACAGGATCTCGCCGGGTTAAACCTGAAATCTGCCCGCTTAAGGCTTTATACACAACCCCCTTTGTAATAGGTTTATTCTTAGACATAATCGTAAAGAAATAAAGATTTTTCTTACCCTTCCTACGAACACGGTCCATCTCTTTATAGAAAGTCATCATTTTGACTTCAAAGGGTTTAAGCTCCTTTGTAATATGATCAAGACACATTATTTTTACTCCTAATGCTTTTATTTATATTACAAATAATTACTTCATTTGTTTAGAGTTATTTTTCCCCAATAAAAGATTGTCTTTTACAAGAAGAAAATGAAATGATTTT
>CAYZYK010000046.1:0-2714 GCA_964482615.1 uncultured Candidatus Saccharibacteria bacterium | reverse complement strand
AATTACAAACTATTCTACTGCCTAATCTGTCCGAAATGTGCGTTAACTAACTAAAATTTGACACAATCCTTTATTATTGTAATAATTAAAAAAGGAATACAAATTTTAAAAAAATAACATGAAAAAAGCTAGAACAACATTATTAATTGTAGGTTTCTTAGTGGTTTTTTCTTTTGTTCTGGGAACAAACGCTTCGATTATAAAGAAAGCTTCAGCCCAGTCAATCAGCGAACTTCAGACCCTGATCGGCAGAATAAGAGCACAGCTGGAAACTCTATCGTCTGAGGAGGCCGCGACTCAATCTGTTTCTCCTCCGGCGTCAACTCAAGGTTCAGACATAGAAGAAGCTAAAGAGCAGAGGTTTTTGATAAATTGCAGCAGCGTTATTGATAATGGTTTTCAGTATAATTTATACTATGGTTCGACAGATACTGCTAATAAGTGTTGGCAGACCTTGCTTAACCTTTTTCCTGAAACCCAAGTCGCTGAAACGGGGTACGGTTCCCCGGGCATGGAGACCACTTATTTCGGCCCTAGGACGAAAGCGGCCACAAAGAGAATCCAGTCGGTGTTTACTTCTACTCCTGACAACGGCCATTTGGACGCTGTTACTCGTCAGGTTGTTAATTCCGAAATCCTCCAAGTGTCTGAAACTAGAAAATCCGCAAACTGGGGAAAACCGGTTGATTGCGTTGACTATGACGGCGGACCTAATATATATAAGGCGAGCAGTATTAAATCTAATATTATCTTGCCAGAGTGTTCTTCCGCTCTCGGCGTAACGGGTTTAACAGCGGTATATATTCTGCCCATAGGGTATAAATGGGAAGTAAGAGATGCCTGCATTGTCTACAGTCCTCCTGCGGAAAGAGGAGATATATGTATTAACGGGAATTGGGTTAGAGAATGGTATTGCACCTCTAGCCCTAAAAAAGACTGGGATATATTTTCTATCAAAGGAACAGGTAATGCTGAAAAAGAAAGAAATCTTGATAAGATAGAGGATTTAGAAAATGATAGGAGCTTGACAGAAGAGGAAATAAGAAACAGGATAAATAGTATACTAGATTGTTACAGGGTGTCCCGAGGAAAGGTTGCTATTTCTGAAGATATAAAATGTCCCTCAGATTATGAATGTCAAGACGGGGCTTGCGTCCCTCTTTCTTCGCCTTCTTCCAGTCCATCTCCGACTTATAGCCCGAGTCCTTCTCCAAGTCCAAGCCCGACTTATACCTACTCTCCAAGTCCTTCTCCAAGTCCAAGCCCGACTTATACCTACTCTCCAAGTCCCAGTCCCAGCCCGAGCCCATCTCCTTCACCCACACCTACACTCTCACCTTCTCCAAGTCCAACTTATAGTCCCACACCAAGTCCAACTTATCTTTCAAAAGGTTCCAGCAATGCCACTCAAAAACTCCTTGCTTCTCTGCGTCAAATAATTCGTTCCTTGATGATCAGAATAAGCAGATTATTGGGAATTAGGTAAGCTCAGCAAAAACAGCCCCTTAGACGAAGGGCTGTTTTTTTAAAGATAAAGATTAGGCATGTAATATCTATTGGAGGTTAACTTTTCGGGCTATGGAAAAAGCAAAAGATTTTATTAATTTTGGAATAGTACTTGATAGCAACAAGGTTCTTATGATAGGGAAAAAGGTCAAAGAAAAGGGAAAGAACGGTTCTTCTGTTTTTAAAAATAGAGAACTAAGACTATTTAAGCTTTTTTACGAACTTTTCGAGCTCTTTAATTATGTTTTTATAACCTTCGGCTTGAACAATCTCCCAAGATTTTCTGTACTCGGGATAAATGTTTACTGATTTAACATCTCTGTTTATCCTTTTCTTGCTGAAGAATTTACAATAAATATGAGAATGGACTGCATAGACTAAAATATGAATTATTGTCCTTTGTGTTTCTTCCGGATACCTTTGTTTAAATTTCTTTAAAGCCTTTTCTATTTTTGTGCGATTCTGAGTGAAAATATTGTGGATTAGCTCGTGAGTCAAAACATCGGCGAAATAATCTGGTTGTTTTCTATAAATTGGCATTGTTAAGGGATCTGAAAATGGTTTGCATTTTCCAACAATATAGCAAGGAATAAAACTAGATTTTCATTTCAAGCGTGTAATCTCGGCAATTTCTAATAAAATTTTCTTTTCCTGTTTTTGCCAAACTTTTTCTATCTTCTTCTTGTAATTTAAAATCTTCTTAGGAGATGGGTAATCCTTGTTTTTTTTACGCTATAGCTTTTCTCTCCAAATTTTATCGTAAACGTTTGAGTATTTAAAAATAATTTTAGGGTATAACCTTTCCATTCTTCAATTATATATCTATTAGTGGTTTTGTATAAAATAAAATCCCTGTGTAAGTATAATACTTCACAGGGATAAAATCTTCAGCGATAGATCGTTCTAACCCCTTAAGACTTCTTCATATAACTCGGTTATACTGCCAACGCAGTCTTCAAAGCGTTCTATTCTTTTTGAAAGTTCGGATGTCAAATCCTTTCGCCGGACCTAAAGAGCTTGAGGTTTAAGGTTGCTCCCCGACTTTATAACATAGCATAATGCTATGCCTAGGGCGTCAGTAGCGTCATCTTTCCTCTTGTTCTTGTCTTCGGGCTTTTCTTCCAGATTGAGCATAGTCTGGATCATCTTCTGGACCTGTTTTTTTTCTGCTCTGCCGTATCCTGTTATAGCCATTTTCACCTGAAGAG
>CAYZYK010000045.1:0-2716 GCA_964482615.1 uncultured Candidatus Saccharibacteria bacterium | reverse complement strand
CTTTTTGAATTATTGATTCTTTAAAATAATTTGTAAAAATATTAGGAAAAATTGTTACAATATCGAATTTCATAAATTTAAAAGGATGTAAATGAAAACCGTACTATCTTCAATAATAGCACGGTTTTCGGTGAGGTGTAAACGTCTTTTTTGGACGTTTACAACTTCAAATCTTCTTCGATTTCCTCTGAAGATTCTTTTTTCTCAGATTTACTAGATTTTTCTCGAGATCTTCCGCCCTCTGGTTCTGCAATCTTAAGATTGACTCGAGCGTGATTTTTCAAACCAACGATTCGAACCAGGGTTCTTATCGCTCTAGCAGTTGAGCCGCTTCTTCCAATAATCTGGCCCATATCCTCAGGATTTACGTGTAAAGTAAGTAGAACTCCCATTTCGTCAACTTTTCTGTCTACTTTCACCTCCTTGGGATTATCAACTAGAGCTTTGACAATATACTCGAGAAATTCTTTATCTTGGGTATCTTTTGCCATGCTTCAGTTATTAATTCTTTTCTTTAATTTTTTCTTCTCAGTAGCTCGACCTTTTGCTTACTTTCCTTCAGAAAAATCGGATAAGCAGCAATTTTCTGATTAGCTACTACTTCTGAATACTATCTTATATTCTACTTATTTTCAGTAATATGTCAAGTTATTTTAACTCTTTTTCTTCTTTTGGGTCTTCTTCTTTTTTCTCTTCTTTTTTTTGATTTGATGTTTCTTTGTTTTCTTCTTTTAGATCTTTTTTTTCCTCTTTAAGAGATTTCTTTTCTGTTTTCTCTTCTGGTATTTCTTTTTCTTCCTTTTTTTTATGAACATTTCTTTTCTGACCTTCAATAACACTGTTCTCTACCAATAAATTATGAACTCTGTTTGAAGGTTGAGCTCCAACTGAAAGCCAATATTTAATTCTTTCTGGTTTTAAATTTGTTTCTTTTGTGAAAGGGTCAAAATTTCCAAGAATCTCCAAAAATCTTCCTCCTTGGGGAGGATTCCTTTTGTCTGTAACAACAATCCTAAAAAAAGGCTGATTCTTTTTACCTATTCTAAAAAATCTAATTCTCAACATAATTTAATTTATTTTTAAATAATTTACCATTTTTTCTTTTTTAAAGCATTTTTTGCTGCTCCTTCTTCGGCCTCTTGCTTTGATGATCCTTCACCTTTCTCTATCAGTTCGTCTTTTAAAAAGACCCCCATTACAAAATTTTTAGCGTGATCAGGCCCCCATTCTTTTAAAACCTTGTAAGTTGGAGTTACTCCTTCTTTCTCCTGTGCTTTTTCTTGGAATTGTGATTTAGCATCCAAGAAAAGCCCTTCTTTAATAATATGAGGTAATTTCGATATCAAGTGTTTTTTTACAAATTTCCGGCAAGCATCATACCCCAAGTCGAGATAACAACTACCAATAAAGGATTCAAAAGTATTAGCTAAAATATATTGTTTTGATTTTCCACCCTCTTTTTTCTCTCCTTTGGAAAGCAACAGAAACCCCCCAAGGCCCAATTCGTTTGCTGTCTTACTCAAGCTTTTTGCGTTAACTAAAGCTGCTCTCCAATTAGTCAAAATACCTTCTGATTTATCGGGATATTCTTTGAAAAGATATTCTGTAATAATCAGTTCCAAAACAGCATCACCAAGAAATTCTAATCTCTCGTTGTGATTTAAGTGGAAATCTGGGTTTTCGTTTAAAAAAGAACGGTGAACAAAGGCCTGAACCAGAAGATTCTGGTTCTCAAATTTTAGGTTTAGTTTTTTTTCAAGTTTTGAAAAATCCTTCACAAAAGTCTATTTTTTATTTGTTTTTTTCCCAGAATCGCCTTTTAGTTCTCTGTAGACCGTACCCAAAACTCCATTCACGAATTTTCCTGAGGTTTCTCCACTAAAATTTTTAGCTAATTCTATTGCTTCGTTTATTGCAACTTTGGGTGGGACTTCTTTTTTCTCTGCATACAAAAGCTCATAAAGGCCAATTCTTAATACGTTTCTGTCCACTATAGGAATCTGAGAAATAGGCCATTCGGGGGCTGCTTTTTCAATAATTTTATCTATTTTAGATAAATTTTCAACAATACCATCAATTGTTTTGAAGATAAAATTTGTATCTTCAAGCCCCGGTCCAAAATTTTTTATGTTCCTTTTTACTATCTTTTTTAAGGAGTTTTTCTTCTGTCCTCCAAAATCCCATTCATAAAGGGATTGCATAACTATTGAACGAGATAGATGTCTCTGACCCATAAAATAATATTTTAAATTTACTTTTGTTATGCTTTAACCTTATTTCTTTGACATTTCAGTCCAGGTTAAGTCTTTTTTATCTGGTTGTTCTTCTTTTGTTTTCTTCTTCATTTCTTTTTCTTTCTTCTTTCTTTCTTTTTTAGTTAGTTTACCCAAAACATTAATCACCTCTTCTCCCTTATAATATCCACAGTGTAAACAGACAGTATGGGGTCTTTTTGGTTTTTTACATTTTGAACAAACAGCAGTGCTGGGAGATTCTAAATAAATATGCATTCTCCTTTTGTTTCTCCTTGATTTAGTTGTTCTTTTCTTGGGAACTGCCATAATTTGAGTTATTTCACTATTTCAATAATTATCATATTAACAGAAAAATAGGAATTAAGCAAGCCCCAAAAATAAAGGGGCCCACTTAAAGATATTATTAATTTTTATTTATAAATTTCCTATTCGAAAGGAGATATTTCAGTCCAATCAGGTAA
>CAYZYK010000044.1:0-2723 GCA_964482615.1 uncultured Candidatus Saccharibacteria bacterium | reverse complement strand
AATTCACGCCCCCGCGCAGGGGGCGACTTAAACTGATTATTGTCCAGGCCATCTATGTTATGTTTCAATTCACGCCCCCGCGCAGGGGGCGACCGCCACACACGCTACAACCAGCAGCAATGGTATAGTTTCAATTCACGCCCCCGCGCAGGGGGCGACTAACCCTTGTACTTAGATTGCAACCTAGACGACGTTTCAATTCACGCCCCCGCGCAGGGGGCGACGGCGTGTATGCTTCGGCATCGCCACTACTCTTGGTTTCAATTCACGCCCCCGCGCAGGGGGCGACTTCCAAGCCTTTAAGTTTTTATTCCGTATGGCTTGTTTCAATTCACGCCCCCGCGCAGGGGGCGACGCAGCTTATGGCCGTTTTCCAGAAATTCGACCCTGTTTCAATTCACGCCCCCGCGCAGGGGGCGACTTCCTTCAGCCCGGTAGTCAACTCATCAACAGAGTTTCAATTCACGCCCCCGCGCAGGGGGCGACTCCGGCCAATATCGAGGCCAGGGTGGCCGATGTGTTTCAATTCACGCCCCCGCGCAGGGGGCGACGTCCAGTGCTGTACATGGATTTGAGCAACACGGTGTTTCAATTCACGCCCCCGCGCAGGGGGCGACTCTGCGGTGCTCATCACTGACCCGCTCATCCTTAGTTTCAATTCACGCCCCCGCGCAGGGGGCGACGCGATATAGCGATATTCCTGCAAAGCATCGGTTGTTTCAATTCACGCCCCCGCGCAGGGGGCGACCGGCTACTCTACGCGGACCACACAGACAACCACGTTTCAATTCACGCCCCCGCGCAGGGGGCGACACTGCGTAGCAGGGCAGAGATTGACCTCCTTGTGCGTTTCAATTCACGCCCCCGCGCAGGGGGCGACGTTGATACGTCATCCGTCTCGTCCTCATGGTTTGGTTTCAATTCACGCCCCCGCGCAGGGGGCGACGAGACTACGGTCCAAGTCCTGTGCTTCCAATACATGTTTCAATTCACGCCCCCGCGCAGGGGGCGACAATCCGTACTTATGCGTGATGCTGACGGGACTTTGTTTCAATTCACGCCCCCGCGCAGGGGGCGACGAGGCATTGGCCGGCATGCGATTGGCTGGACAGGTTTCAATTCACGCCCCCGCGCAGGGGGCGACCCGGGACGCCGGTCTGCTGCTGGATTGTTGCCACGTTTCAATTCACGCCCCCGCGCAGGGGGCGACCTCCATCGGGGTTGTCTTTTCCCTGCGACGCTATGTTTCAATTCACGCCCCCGCGCAGGGGGCGACGCTTGAGGCCTGGCGAGTCTACATGCTGCACCGCGTTTCAATTCACGCCCCCGCGCAGGGGGCGACGTTTTCAAGCTCACCATTCAGCCTGTCCCGATATGTTTCAATTCACGCCCCCGCGCAGGGGGCGACTCCCACAACGAGCGATGCAGTGGTCTATCATCGATGTTTCAATTCACGCCCCCGCGCAGGGGGCGACGGGTGCGGGGCGTATCGGTCCTCGCTCCGGCCATGTTTCAATTCACGCCCCCGCGCAGGGGGCGACTGCTATTGAATCAACTCACGACAGACAAGGATCGCGAATGCCGATTCCGCGAAACCTCCTTTCGCAAATCCGCGAATTGGAGAAAATCGAAGCTTTCATTTCTAACTTACCGAAATAAATGATTTTCATAATCCGCGAATCTTCCCGGCAAATGCTGTACGACTCCGGTTCGCGGTCCGTCCATCAAACAACGAGAGGCCCTTCCGGATCATATCCGGTATCGATACCGATGTGCTCTACTCGCCGTTTCCAATTGGATCCGAGGAAGTAGAACCGTATACTGTCCCGGTCATGGGCTATCTCCTGCACCAACTTATGACGCAGCGCGGTCCACTCCGCCGGGTCCACCAAGCATTCGAAGACACTGTACTGCACTCTCTGACCATAATTCTGGCACACCTTGGCTACTCGCCGCAGTCGCCTCGCTCCCTGGGAATCCTCTGTATTCACATTATAGCTCACCAGCACCAGCATTAGGACCTCCATAGATAGGGAGGGTACCCATGCAGATCCCCGCGAATATGCCTGGCCAAAAGGAGCGCTTGGGCAAAGGGGAAAAGCCCAAGGGGCATCTTTTCCTTAAGAAAAGGGTGCTCCATTTCCTGTTGCTTACGCTTTTGGTAGGCCACGAGGACCTCCTTGCGCGTGTCCTCGTCCATGGTCACAGCCCCAGATCCGGAGGTCTCGAACCCGCTAGTCTTCACTTGGCCTCGATTAATGAGGGACAGCACAAGCCTGTCCGCGACCGCGGGACGAAACTCCTCAAGGAGATCAAGAGCCAGGCTCGGACGCCCCGGTCTATCACGGTGCAGGAAGCCCACCTCCGGATCGAGCCCTACGCTCTCCAGCGAGGACCGGATGTCGTGCAGGAGAATAGTGTAGACAAAGGACAGCAGACAGTTCACAGGATCCAGGGGCGGTCTCCTGTTTCTCCCGGTGAAGATAAAGACCTCTTCGCCTGAAGCAAGAAGATGTTCGAATACACCGAAGTATGTCCGAGCCGCATCGCCCTCAAGCCCGCGAATGTCATCCAAATCGGTAGCCGCCGGCAGGCGCCTTAGGACTGTTCCGAGGGAATCAGCCGCCCTGTCCAGGCTCTCGGCTGCTACCCGCTGTCTGTCCCTGGCCACGCGACGCAGCAAGGTGCGGGAGTTGACCAGCTTGCCGCTCAGTACGGATCGC
>CAYZYK010000043.1:0-2892 GCA_964482615.1 uncultured Candidatus Saccharibacteria bacterium | reverse complement strand
AAAATTAGGGATTGAAGAAGTGTTTGATGCAACGGTTCCCGGTCTGCATAATTTCATTGCTAATGGTATTATCGTAGAAAATAGTATTGAACAGGATGCTGATGTTGTTTTGTTTATCTATCGTGAAGACAGATACAGAGAAGATACAAACAAAAAGAATATAGCAGATATTATAGTAGCGAAACACAGAAATGGCCCCATAGGGAAAGTTGAACTTTACTTTGATGAACAAAGAGTAAGTTTTAAAAATCTAGAAAAAGAGCTGTAATGAACTGGGAAACTCCAAAATCATATCAAAAATTAATTAAACAATTCTTGAAATTCCCTACAGTGGGTCCCAAAACAGCGGCTCGTTTTGTTTCTTATTTAGTTCATCAAGATAAAAAAGAAGTTGAAAATCTTGTAAAATCAATTCAAGATCTTGAGCATAATATTAAATTGTGCTCTTTTTGTTTTAATCCTTTTGAAGGAAAAGAAAAACTTTGTCCTATTTGTGAAAATAATTCAAGGAATAACAATATTCTTTGTGTAGTTGAGAAAGAAATTGATTTGATGACAATACAAGAAACTAAAAAATACAAGGGTTTGTATTTTATTTTAGGTGGTACTGTCTCAAAACTCAGAAAAAAAGATATTAAAAAATTAAGAGTTGAGGAGTTAACCAAAAGAATAAAAAATCCCAAAAAGTTTGGAATCTCAAATAATAAAATAGAAGAAGTTATTGTGGCTACCAACCCAACAACAGAAGGTGAAGCTACAGCAGCTTTAATAGAAAAAGAAATAAGAAAGCTCTCCTCTCCCCCCAAGATAACTTATTTAGCTAGAGGCCTTCCTAAGGGAGGTGAATTAGAATACGCTGACAAAGAAACTTTGGGGGCTGCTTTTGAAGGAAGGAAATAATATCTTTCTTTTGGAAATAAAAAATCACAGCAGGCAAGCTGTGTTTTTTTTATTAAACTCAATTATTCTATTATCTTTTTCAACTCAGTTTCAAGCCTAGGATAAACCTCTTTTTGGTTTTCGTAAGTTATTGTGGCTTTTACGGCAGGATTCCCTCTTAACAGTCGAGATATCTTTCTTTTTTTTAACCTCTCTTTTTCACAAATAAGTATTACAGGAACATCTGATCTGTTTGCCATCTCAACTTCAATTCCCCCACCCCAAGAAGGAGCGACAGTAACTACCACCAAAACTAATGTCTTTTTACAAACTTGCCTCCTTTCTGCTTTATTGACTTGTTCTGGAGTATAATCTTTGTGTTTGATAGGATCGTAGTGTTTGTGGGGAACAAAAGATTTAACTCCTATTGCTTTTTCACAAACATCCCCTATTTTTTCGTAGAAAAGCTTAATAGAAGATTGTTTTTCCTCTGGTAGTCCCGTAAGAGGACCACAAACAAAAGCACTTTTTGAAATAGACACTTTTTTACTTCGTTGTTATCTTTTTAATTTCAACCTCAGTAAAAGGCTGGCGGTGGCCTTTTTTCTTTTTTTGTCTTTTCTTTGCTTTATACTTGAAAATAACCACTTTATCTCTTTTTCCGTGCTTAAGAATTTTTCCTTCAACCTTTGCTGATTTAACGTTGGGAGTACCTATTTGAACTTTTTTGTTTTTTTCAACTAACAAAACATTAGAGAAAGTAACTTTATTTCCCTCTTTTTTCTTAAGTTTTTCAATTTTTATTTTATTTCCGGGAGAAACCAAATATTGTTTCCCGCCGGTTTTAATAACAGCTAACATTTTATTCTTTTTCTGGTTTTTTTAATTTTTTAACTTCTATTTTAGATTCACCCTTTGTGATTTTTTTAACGTCTTTATCTATTTTCCCGAAAGCTTTGTAGGTCTTGTTGTAATTGGATACTGTAACAGAGAGAGAATTCCCTAGCTTCTTTAAATACTCATCATAATTTGCTAAGTGTCGACCAAGTGATTCTATACCCTTACGAATCTCTTTTGCTGATTTCTCAATCTGCATAGCGCGCAAACCCTGTAAAATGGTTTGAAGATAAGCATAAAAAGACGTTGGGGAAACTGGAATAACTCGTTTTTCTCTGACAGCATATTCGATTAAATCACGGGTGCTGCTTTTTATAGCCCCTACTTTGTTAACCAAAAGATCATAGAATACGGCCTCTGCGGGTATAAACATGAAAGCAAACTCAAAAGTTCCTTCGTTTGGCCTTATATACTTTGCTGTTTCTTTAATTCTTGTTTTTAAATCTCTTCTGAATTGTTTTTCAAGTTCTTTTCTTTTTTGGGGATCTTTTTCTTTTATTATCCTGTTGTAATTTTCCAGAGAAAACTTAGAATCAATTGGAATAATTTTATCTTCTCCAATAAATATTACAGCATCTACTATTTGACCATCCTCGAACTGATACTGCATTTGATACTGATTCGGGTTAAAAACATTCTTTAATAATTCTTCAAGATAATACTCTCCCAATATTCCTCTCTGTTTTGGGTTCTTGAGAATATTTTCCAGAGATTGTAACTGTTCTGCGAACCCCATTACTTGTTTGTTTGTTTCATCAAGTTTAGTTAGTTTTTCTGTTACATTCTGGATAATTTTAGCGCTTTGGTTGAATTGGGACTGAATGACTTTTGTTGATTCAGATAATTTTGTATCAACTGATTCTCTTAATGTTTCTAACTGTTTCTGTAACATTATCAGGGATTCAGGTGGCTTTTCCTGTTTTCTTGTTAATAACAAAAAAAACAGTCCTGCTATTCCTAAGATAAGCAGTATTCCTATAATAATTAAAATTAAAAGGTAAATTGTTAAATCCATAAGAACTTTTTTATGTTATAACAAGTTGAGTAAGAAATCAACCCTTCGCATTTAGTAAGCTAAAATCTGACCGAAAGAAACTTGATTCTGTAATATATTTT
>CAYZYK010000042.1:0-2921 GCA_964482615.1 uncultured Candidatus Saccharibacteria bacterium | reverse complement strand
CTGAACCAGGAATTCCCGAAAAAGAGGAATCTGGAAAACCTGAAGTAGAGACGCCGGAAAAGCCAGAAGTAGAAAAGCCAGAAGTAGAACAACCGGGAACACCCGAAATCTCTCCAGGTCCGCCAGCTCAATAACTACGATATTTTACCCAACAAGGAGATAACTCTGAATCTAAAAGAGTTTTTTGATGTTGGATTGAAAGAATTTTATAAAATTCTATTGCCTAATTTTATTAATTTCTTTGCCACTCCGCCTCAAAAATTTTTCAGCTCACTTCCTAGTCCCGTCTTGCTGGGCTGGGGCTGGGAAGTGTTGGGCAGATCCTGTTCCCGCTAGAGAGTAGAATGTTGCCCAAAAAAGGTTAGAGGTTCGTTCAGTAATTGCGATAATTCTATTGTTTATTATGAAAAAGGCATACATATTAATATGCGCTCTTTTTTTATTAACAACAACCTTTTTGGTTTTTAAGTTTGCTATCAAACAAACAGAAGCAGTACAAGTTTGTTTTAAAAACAATTGTCTTGAGGTGGAGGTAGCAAGAAACAAAAAAGAATTGAAGGAAGGTTTAATGTTTAGAGAAAAACTAGCTCCCTACCAGGGAATGTTTTTTGTTTTCGAAAAAGAGAGAAGACATTCTATTTGGACGAAGAACATGCTTTTTGGTTTAGATATTATTTGGATAGACAGAAACAAAGAAGTTGTTTTTATAAAAGAAAATGTTGCTCCTTGTTCTGAAAGAAATTGTCCTTCTTTTGAACCAAATAAAAAAACCCTTTATGTTTTAGAGCTGAAAGAGGGAAAAGTTGAGGAATTGATGATAAAAATTGGAGATAAAATTCAAATTTTAGATTAATTTTAAGAAGAACTGTTTATTATTCTCCCTAAAATCTATTTTCTTTAAGGGTAATTATCTAGTAAATAGCCCATAAACTTTTTATTTGCTTCTCTTGGTAATAAGGGGGAAAATAAAAAAAAGATTTTCTGAAATTAATGAATCGTTAACAGAAATTGAACATATTGTTTCTTTAAACAACAAGGAGTTTTGGGCTGAGAAAGAGCATATGGCTGCCGTATAAAGTATTATCTTTTAAGAGCTATTGATGCAGTAGGGAGTATTTGTGTTCATATTACAGCCAGAAAGTTTAATCGGGGTGTTTCGGTTTTTGGGGAGTGTTTTGAGCTTCTAGAAAAAAAGATTGTTTAGTGAAAAACCTTAAGATGTTGGAAGGTTTTTTTATTATTTTTAGCAGATTATTCCCCCTCCCAAAAGCTCTTTCTCTTTGTAAAAAACAGCCGATTGGCCTGGGGTTATTGCTCTTTGGGGTTTTTTAAAAACAAGATGTAAGGTGTTTTTTCCTAAATGATGAATGATTACCACTGAAGCTTTATGGCGATATCTTATTTTAGCTTCAGCTTTTTGAGGAAGTTTTGGTGGAACTTCTAGGACCCAGTTAATATTTTCAACCTGAAACTCTTTTTGATAGAGTTTTTTTTCATTTTTGGTTACTTTTAAAATATTCTTTTTTGGGTCTTTATAGTAAACATAAAAAGGACCTCCGGGTAACTTTATTCTTTTTCTTTGTCCGATTGTATACAAGGCTAATCCCTGATGTGTTCCTAATTCTTTTCCTGTATCGTCTATTATCTTTCCTGGTTCTAAAGCTAGATGTCTTTTTAAGAATTTTTCTGTACTTTTTGGAACAAAACAAACTTCTTGAGATTCTTGAATACCAGAAACAGGAAGATTAAATTTTTTAGCCAAAGACTTAACTTCTTTTTTGGTGTGTTCTCCCAAAGGAAACAAAATCTTAGATAATTGTTTCTGATCCAATTGCCAGAGAAAATATGATTGATCTTTGTTTTTATCTCTTCCTTTAAACAAATGAAAACCGTCTTCCTTTTTTTGATTTCTCGCATAATGTCCAGTAGCAAGAAAATCAGCTTCAAGTTTTAAGGATTGTTTCAAAAGAAGACCGAATTTTATCTCTTTGTTACAAACAACACAAGGGTTGGGCGTTCTTCCTTTTTGATATTCTTTTAGAAAGCGATCTACGATCCTTTTTTTGAACTGTTTTTTTAAATCTAAAACATAAAAAGGAATATTAAGAAGATCAGCTATTTTTCTTGCTCTTTTTTCTGCTTCAGGTGAGCAGCACCTGTTTCCTTTTCCAATTAAACCATTTTTTTGTGGTGGGGACCAAAACTTCATAAAAATTCCAATAACATCAGACCCTTTCTTTTTCAAAAGGGCTGTTGTGACAGAACTGTCAGTTCCACCTGACATAGCAGAAACAACTTTTTTGTTATTGTTTTTATTATTCATCTTCTTTGTGCGCTTTCTCTTCTGCTTTAACCCACTCTTTGTGTTCTTTCTTGATTTTCTCTTTTTCTTTTTTTATTCTTTGATGTCTCTCTTGAAGTTCTTTGGGAATTTCTCTTTTGTTTTTCTGAAAATAATTATATACAGCTTCTGATAATCCATCTACAGCTAAAACAGAGCAATGAAGTTTTATCCTGGGTAATCCCCCCAGAGAATCTGTAACTTGTTTTTTGTTAATCTTCAAAGCTTCTTTCAAGGTTTCCCCTTTAATCATATCGGTAATAATACTGCTTGTGGCTATGGCGGCTACACAACCGTACGTTTCAAATTTAACATCCTCTATAATTTCTTCTCCTTTTTTATTCTCCCTAACTTTTATATAAAGCCAGAATACATCTCCACAAATAATATTTCCAGCCTTTCCTGTTGCGTCTGGATTTTTCATTTTTCCGTAGTTGTGGGGGTTTTGAAAATGTTCTATTACTTTTTTTGGATAAATATTATTTTCCATAAGGTGATATTTCTCTTAATTTTTTAACTATATCGGGTAATATTTTAAGTAGATAATCAATATCTTCTTCTTTTGTGAACCTTCCTAAAC
>CAYZYK010000041.1:0-3137 GCA_964482615.1 uncultured Candidatus Saccharibacteria bacterium | reverse complement strand
TTCACGAAAGGATATTAGAAAAAAAATTGCAGAAAAAATTAAACAAAAAGATTATTTAAAAGAAAATTGGCAAACAAAGTATGCTACAAATAGAATTTTAAAAAAGATAAAACAAGACATAGAAAACAAAAAAAGAAAATCGGACATTGTTTCTAATAAAGAATCTTGGCAAGGAATTGCATTTAATTTTTTAATCGCTTTTTTCCCCGCGCTTTTTATTGGATTGATCATTAAACTTTATTTAATAAAGTTCGAGGTTAAAATAGGAGTAGCAATAGAAAGTTTTTTTATCCTTGGTTTAATATATTGGTTTGCACATTTAATAAAAAAGAAAAAAAGAACGATAAAATCAAGTATAGGAACAATAACGTTTAATTCTTCAGTCAAAACAGCAAAAACAGCAGCAATATATGTAATATCTATTTACCCTGGCTTGGTTATATTAAATTTTTATTCATCTATTAAAAGCGCGGAAGGTTTAATAGGGCCTCCATTATTTTTGGCTATTCCTATAATAATTAACTTCCTCCTTTTTAGTTGGATTTTAGGGGGGATAGTGTTTTTAATAACCTTCTTTATTGCTATGTCAATAAAAAAAAGAATTATTGCAAAAGAAGAAATTGAAGAATTAAAGAAAAACAAAAATTAGACAAACCTATGAAACAAAAAATTAAGAAAATCTATGAGGTATATAATTAAAAAACATAGAATCAACTAATAATATATGGATGAAGACCGAACCATTCAAATCATTTTAACGCTTTTATTAGTTTCTGTTATCGCTTTTCTATTAGGGATGGCCTATGGAAGAAACCAAACATTCAACAGGGTGAGTAAAGAGTTGCGGGATAGATCATATGAAGATTTAGAAAATATTAAGAGAAAATATGGGTCTTATGACCAAGACAACGAAGAACTAAACAAAGTGATTGAAATTGAGTTTCAAATGGAAGGGTGGAAATTTGATTATCAGAGACCTTTTAAGTTGGTTGAGACTAACGACACCGATTTGCCTTTTTTAGCTACTGAAGAAATTGTCTTTGTAAATCCAAATAATGAAAATATTATTAGAGAGCTTACTAAAATGTATATTTATGATTTTAGTAATTCTCAGTGGATTCCACTTAAATTAACATTGAAAGAGATGAATTTAAAAACTAAGGATTATAATGTCTTAGAGGATTATCGTATATGGCAAGGAGACTGGGAAATTCCTTTTATAGAAACAGCAAAATCAACCTCAACATTAGAAGAGTTAGCAAAATAAACCCATGAAACAAAAAATCAAGAGAAGTTTTAAAAAACCCTTAGTGAAAATTATATTTTTTATAGCTATTATTCTAGGTGCTATTTTGACCATATTAATAAAAGAAATGGACTTTAACTTTGGTTCTATTGTAATGTTTTCTCTTGTAGCGATTTTTATTTTGACGGGGACACTATTTTTTTATAAAGAAAAAAGCATTAAAGAGCTGATAGAAATAATCAATAAAAGATATCCTCTTTTTGGAAAGATATTACTTGTTCTTTTTAAAATTATTATATTCTTAATCTTATTAAGCAGTATTTTAATAATTTTACTTGGGATTTTAAGCAGCGTAAGTCAAAAAATAAAAGAAGAAAATAATAATCTACCTCAAAAGGAGGAAGAAAAACAAGAAGTAGCTTTAACAACAGAAGAGGTTATAGTTAAAGATAATATTCAGTGGAAAATATCAGATGTAAAGGAAAGTCAATTTTACTCCGGAGATTATACCAGTGGGAAATTTGTAGAAGTTTATATTGAAGCTAAAAATCTATCGGATCCAGAAAGAGAAATATTTTTTTCTAAAGAGCTTATAAAATTATTAGACGATCAAAATAGAAAATTTTCTATTTTGCAGAATAACGACAACGATCTTGATTCTCTTCTTATCCGAGAAGGATTTATGCCAAATATGGTATTAAAACCAGACATACCGGAAGTTTATCGCTTTGTTTTTGAAACTCCAAGAAATTCAACAGGCTTTTCTTTGAATATAAATTATAGATAATTATTTTCAGAGAATAATTGTGAAACAAAAAATTAAGAAAGTAAATTAAAAAAAAATGAAGAAAATAGAAAAAGATAATTATGAATTAGATTCTGTAATAAATTTATATAAGAAAGTCCATAATAAAAAATCTCCTAATTGGGTATGGGGGTATAGACAGGCATATTTGTCCCACCTTCTTAATTATTGGCGGTTTACAATAGCCACGATAAGAATTTTTCAGGAAGAGCTTGAAAAATCAGAAAAGGAACGATTTCGGGATGATGACCTTAATAACAAAGTCCATGCTACCTCTATTAACTCTTACAATTTGATGCGAATATGTTTAAAAGCTTGTGAGATTTTGTCAAACAATGCTGCTTATTCTACTGTTTCCGATGAATTTTCAAAAAAGCTACAAAAATTTAGAAGAGAAAATAAAAAATTAGGTTATTGCATAGTAGAAAGAAGAAACAAATTGGGGGCTCATCCAGACTCTTGTAATTGTATGGTTGAGGGAACTATGAGATGGGGTAGTGATGGCAAGGTAACGTTTTCTACTCTTAATTTAAGAAGTATGAGGACTAACAAGAGAGAGATTGATATAGATCCTACAAAAGATTTAATAAGATTAAAGAAATATATAAATAATTTAATGGGATATTTAAGTGCTTGTTGGGGAATATGAATTCTCCAACATCCCAGTTCTAACGTCGTCCAGTGCGGGGAGCAAACTTCAGCATGGTTCAAGAGACCGACCCGCATCAAAAAAAATCGCCAAGAGGGCGGTTTTTTGATAGAATAGAAAATGGTAAATAATAAGAAATTGGAAAAAAGAGCGTTAAAGATTCTCCAGCAAGAAGGATTTGAAATCGTAAGGGCAGAAGAAAACCCAGAATACAAAAAGAAACTTACTAATTATACGAAAACCCCTGACTTTATACAATATCCCGCATCAAATCACCTAAAATCTGACTAAAAGATACCCCGTTAAATCATTTAGAATCTGACTGAAAATTAAAAATGATTTAAGATGGAGTGTGTAAAGGTCGAACAATTGGAAAACCTCTAAACACACCCCATCTATGACTAATCATAACATAAATATGGCCTCGCGCAATGAGT
>CAYZYK010000040.1:0-3205 GCA_964482615.1 uncultured Candidatus Saccharibacteria bacterium | reverse complement strand
CTATTTTCTCTGCTTTACCTTCCTCAACAATCTCCCCTCCTTTATCTCCACCTTCGGGGCCCAAATCAATTATCCAGTCGCTGCATTTTATAAAATCTAGATTGTGTTCTGTTGCAATAACGGTATTTCCTTTGTTAACCAACCTTCTCAAAACAAAAATCAATCTTTTAATATCGTGGGGGTGTAATCCAGTGGTTGGTTCATCTAAAATGTATAAGGTATTTCCGGTTAATTTCTTTGAAAGCTCGCGGGCAAGTTTTATTCTTTGTGCTTCACCGCCCGACAAAGAAGTAGCAGGTTGTCCTAACTCAAGATATCCCAAGCCGACATCATCTAAAATTTTAAGTTTTCTTTTAATAGCTGGAATATTTTTGAAGAATTTTAAAGCTTCTTCAATTGTCATCTCCAAAACTTGAGAAATGTTTTTTCCTTTATATTCAATTTCTAAAGTTTCTTTGTTATACCTTTGTCCTTTACATTCTTTACATTGAACATAAACGTCGGGTAAAAAATACATTTCAATCTTTTTTACCCCTTGTCCATCACAAGCCTCACACCTTCCTCCTTTTACATTAAAGGAGAATCTGCCCGGTTTGTATCCTCTCATCTTTGCTTGCTTTGTTTTAGTAAATAACTTGCGGATATAATCAAAAGTTTTGGTATAGGTTGCTGGATTACTTCTCGCTGTTCTGCCTATTGGTGATTGATCTACTATAACTACTTTATCTAAATTTTCTGTTCCCAAAATTTCTTTATGTTTTCCGGGGGCTGTAATATTTCCTTTTTCTGAAAAAAGCAAAGAAGTTGAAGGATCTTTGCTTATCTTTTTTGGGGTCGGTCTTTTAAAAGATTGGTAGAATTTCTGATGCAAAGATTTAGCCAAAATATCATCTACTAAACTGCTTTTACCCGCTCCCGAAACTCCGGTAACACAAACAAATTTAGTCAAAGGAATACGAACATCAATATTTTTTAGATTGTGTTCTCTGGCTCCTTTAATTGTTAAAAAATCTTGTTTCTTTTTCTTTTTTTGTTTTTCTTTTTTATTTTCTTCTACATTTACTTTTCTCTTTTTGGAAAGATATTCTCCAGTCAAGGTTTTAGCTTTCTTTAATTTCTTGGGTGTTCCTTCAAAAACTATCTTTCCTCCGTGTTTTCCAGCCCCAGGACCTATATCAATAACCCAGTCAGAATTGTTAATAGTTTGGAAATCGTGCTCTGTAACCACAATTGTATTACCAAGATCTCTTAATTTTTTGAGTGTTTTAATCAACCTTCCTTGGTCTCTTGAGTGAAGACCAACTGATGGTTCATCAAGGATATATAAGACGCCTGTTAGTTTAGAACCTATCTGGGTAGCTAGCCTTGTCCTTTGTTCTTCTCCTCCAGATAAAGTAGCTACTTTTCTGTTTAAAGTAAGGTAATCTAGACCAACATCACTTAAAAATCCTAACCTATTTATTATTTCTTTTATTATAGGTTCTGCTATTTTTAAATCAGTGGGGTTAAGTTTCTTTTTTACTTCTTTGAAAAATTCTATGTTTTGACTTATATTTTTTTCTACAATCTGGGCTATCGATTTTTGATTCATTTTCACTGATAAAGCTTCTGGTTTTAATCTCTTTCCCTCACAGGTGGGACACTTCTTTTTGACCATATATTTCTCAATCTCGTTTCTGGTATAATCAGAATCTGTATCGTGATATCTTCTTTCAAGGGAAGGTATAACGCCTTCAAAATAATTATCGCCGTAAAGAATAACATCTATATTCTTTTTGGATAAGTTCTTAACTTCAGCATTTAAAGAAAAGCTGTGCTTTTCTGCTAATTCTGAAAGTTTTCTTTGAAAATAGCTCTGTCTCCCTATTTTGTGGGAAGCACGAGCCCAGGGGAAACAAGCTCCCTCAGCTAAAGTTAGTTCAGGATTTGGAAAAACTAATTGAGGATCAACCTCTAATTTTTCACCAAGTCCTGTGCAATCAGAGCAAGCACCATAAGGAGAATTAAAAGAAAATAATCGAGGTTCAATTTCTGGTAAACTTATCCCACATTTTTCACAAGCAAAATGTTCACTGAATATTAGATCTTTTAAATTTTTGTTTCCTTTTTTTTGAGCTATCATTACAACCCCCTTCCCTAGTTTCAATCCTGTTTCCACAGAATCAACAACCCTTGATCTTTCCAAGTCATCTTCAATAACTAATCTATCTACTACAACTTCAATGTTGTGTTTTTTGTAACGATTAAGATTCAATTGAAGTGATTCTTCCACTCTGTGGACGACACCATCTATTCTAACCCTAATAAATCCTCTTCTTTCTATTTCCTCTAAAATTCCTTGGTGTTCTCCTTTTCTTCCTTTTATTACCGGGCCCAAAATTATAATCTCTCTTTTCTTTGGTAATTTCATAATTTGATCAACTATCTGATCTACAGTTTGTGAAGAAACTAATTTACCACATTGGGGACAATGGGGCTTCCCTGTCCTGGCAAACAAAAGACGGAGATAATCATAAATCTCCGTTACCGTTCCTACTGTTGAGCGTGGATTATGGGCTGCTTTTCTCTGTTCAATGGAAATAGCGGGTGATATTCCTTCTATTTTGTCTACTTTTGGTTTATCCATTATTCCCAAGAACTGTCTTGCGTAAGATGATAAGCTCTCGACATATCTTCTCTGTCCTTCAGCGTACAAAGTATCAAAAGCCAAAGATGATTTTCCAGAACCTGAAATTCCAGTAATAACTACTAATTTGTTTTTAGGAACCTTAAGATTAATATTCTTAAGGTTGTGCACTTGACAACCCCTTATTTTGATATAATCTTTGTCCTCTGCCATAATGAAAAACTATTATACTCCAAATTTAAAGACATTTCAAGTTTTTTAGGTAATGTGCAAGGACATTTGGCGGTTTTTATCAAGATAAGGTATTATCTTAATAATTCGTGAACAATTAAAAAAAAGAAAGGTTAAGATAAATTCTCACCTATCAAAAAGAGATTTAACTTATGGATGTAATTAAAAAACCCGGGAAATTCCCGTTTTTAAAATTATTATTTTAACAGATTAAATTAAGGTAATTCTTTAAGAACTTTCTTTTTTATTCTGGCTATTTTATGTTCGTTGAGATTAAGTTCGGGAATAGAATTTTGAGAAGAAACAGTTTCTTTTAGTTCTTGGTTTAAATCTTCTAAGTTATATTTT
>CAYZYK010000039.1:0-3258 GCA_964482615.1 uncultured Candidatus Saccharibacteria bacterium | reverse complement strand
TTCTTCTTTTTCCTGTATTCTTTTTCATCAATAACATACGCAGCAGTAAATCTTCCTGCAAAGTTTGGTTTAGGTTTGGCGTAGGAGTAATATTTCTTTCCCCTTACATACAAATCCTTTTTTTTGTCAATATTATAAAACACAAATCTGCCTCTTTCAAAACCTTTGCTTATATATACATGAAATAATACTCTGCTTCGCCATAACGCAACATATTTATCCAAATCAAAGAAACATGGCATGCAGACCAAAACAAATAAATTCTTTTGCCTAATTTCTGCCAACATGCTTATTAAGGTTCTGTTAATTAAACTCATAGTTGCTCTTGAACTTAGGCCTGTATATGCTTCATCATACACTACCGCTTGATACGGTTCTGCATTAATAATTGCTTCCCTAAAATCTTTCGGAGTAAATACTACCCTTTCTATATTAAAGCTTGGGTCGCAGTACTTAGCTATCTGCATGGCGAAAGTTGACTTTCCGCTTCCTTCTGCTCCATCAACAACAAACACCATATCCCAGTCTTGTTTAATTACTTTCTTGGCTTTGTCTAAGTTTTCCTTTAGATAACCATCCATATAAAATTCTTGGTTATTTACTTTTACTTTCATTTTAGAGCTTCAAATGCTTCCTCAACCATTTTGGTTTTATACCCGGCTTCCTTAACAACCTTTCTTAAAAACAACTCATACTTTACAAGCTTCCAGTATAGTTCTGGCGGAACCCCCCTCATAATGCCCTTATTTCTTTGAGTTATGTAAATATTGACTTCTGAATACAAATCTTTCAATTCTTCTTCCTTCTTCTCTATTTCCTTATCTTTCATATCATCTGAAAGTTCTGTATAAAGAATAACCAGAGAATCAATCCAACCTTTAAGGTCTAACTCTATCTTTGCATTAGAACATAAATAAAACGCAGAGTTTAGCCGATTTAGAAAAGAAACAGCAAAATTAAATTCTGACTTTTGTCTGTCATCCATTTTCATTTACAAATCTTATTTAAGTATTATCATTTATATAGTTTTCTGTTAGAAACAAAAAAATATATAAAGATTAAAGTTTATAATTTTTAATTGTTGCTTAAAAGTTTTAAGAAGGATACAAATGGTTTCAAGAGGCTCATGGCGGGATAGACCAAAAGATTTGCCGGCACATGTTGGTTGGAAGCCAAGAGAAAGAGCGGGAGCTCCTGAAAGGGTTGTTGTTGAAACCGACAAAGGAAGGCAGGAAGTTTATGAAGGCGGCAGGATAAGAGAAATTTCTAAAGAAGGGGAAGTTACTGTTTCTAAGGCACCAGCTGAAGCTGCTGAAAAATATATTTCTGAAGTAAAGGAAGCAAGAGCAGCAGAACCAATAGAGCCTGTTTCTGAAAGAAAGCCAATAACAAAAAAAGAACCTGTGGGAGATTACTTTGCTTTACACAGGGAACAATTAGCAGGAGACATTTCAGTTTCAGAAACAAGACCAAGATACACTCCAATAAGAAGAGAGGGAGAAATTGTTGGGGTCAGGGATGTAGAAAAACAGCAAACTTACGCAGTAGAGCTGGGAACAGTAACTCAAGAACAATTAGACTTCTATCATGGTTCAATAGCTTTGGAAAAATCATTGAGAGAAAAACAAAAAGAATGGGAAACATCTAAATTAGAAGTGATAGAAAAACCAACTTGGAAAAAATCACCAATAGAAAGAGCAAAATACGAAACTGGGAAATGGTCTGATGTTTTTGAAATAAAAAGTTCCCAAACAGAAGGACTAAAAGGTTTTGGATTTGCTGGTTTGGCTATGGGTGTTGGGTTTGGAAAAGGCGTAACTCAACAAGCATATGCTGTTCGTCATCCGGGAATTGCAGTTAAATCTTTAGGTTATATGGTTCGCCATCCAAGAGAAGTTTTAACAGAAGAATTTAAAGAATTAAGGATGAAGCCATTTAGTAAGATAGGAGAATATAGTTCATATTATGCAACTGGAAAACTTTTAGGAAAAACTTACAGAGTGGCAAAAAAAAGAGGATTAACTCCAACCTATGAAATTGTTAAATTACCAACAAAAAAAGGACAACAAACATTTTACAGAGGAATATCAATTAGAGAAACACCATTAATAGGTATTCAAGAAGGAAAACTTACAATAGGTTATAGACCAATTTCACCAAAAAAAATAACATTTGGAGGTTATATACCAGAAACAAGATTGCAAACAAGATTTGCAGTTGATATAGCAAAAGCAAAATATAAACCAACAGAGGGATTAAAAATTGATTTAAGTAGAGGATTAGTTAGTAAAACAGCTTATCAACCATCTATATATATACAAAAACAATTTACAAGAGATATAAAATTTTTATCAAAAAAAGGAGTATCAGAAACATTAGGATTTATAAAACGAGAAAAAGGTTTAGCTTATGGTTCAATAACAGCAGAGGCACAATTACCACGAGGAATATTGGCACGAGGTAGAGGAGTTAAGGGAGTTGCAATAGCTGACATAGATGTTCAATTACCTTATGGCGAAACAATTACTTCTTTAAAAGCTCAGCAATTAGTTAAAAGATTAAAAAGCTTTGGTGAAAAAGTAAGAATATCACCGGGGAAACCAACATTAATTGAAGCAAAAATAAAAGGAGAATGGCACCATGCTGTTGATATTCATTCAATAGAACAACCATTAGATATAAATATTCCCGGGGAACAAGCTTTTGGTTATCCATTATTACAAAAACCAATAAAAATAGAGAAGATTAAAACAATGCCATTGTCAGAGTTTGGTGTAAGAAAAATGGCCTCTTCTTTGACCTTAAGGGAAATAGGAGTGGCTCCAGAAGCACACAGGATGAAAGACATACCAGATTTTTTAACTTCTCAAAAATATCTATTAAAAAGTAAACCAATTAGACAATTACCTTCAACATTAATAGGATTAAAGGAATTGTCAAAATTAGAAAAGATTTATTCTATAGAAGGAAAATTGCCAAAAACACCAAAACCCACAAAATTACTTTTAACTTCGCCAAGCCCATCTTTTTCGCCTTCACCATCAATAAGTTTATTACCTGTACCTATAAGATTATTAACTTCACCATCAAAAACACCAAGAAGCAAAAGGAGTTACATATCGCCAAGCCCATCACCTTATATATCACCATCACCATATCCTTCGCCAAGCCCATCACCTTATATATCACCATCACCATATCCTTCGCCAAGCCCATCACCTTATATATCACCATCACCATATCCTTCGCCAAGCCCAT
>CAYZYK010000038.1:0-3360 GCA_964482615.1 uncultured Candidatus Saccharibacteria bacterium | reverse complement strand
CGTTCCCTTATTATCCTAATTTCGTACTCTAAAGACCCATGGGACAGTTTGCTCCATTGGTCTTGTTTTTTTTGAACCAGAGCAGAAACCCTGCTTAAGCATTCACGGATAAGCTCAATTTCTTGGATATTTAAAAAAAGCAAGGAACCAGTAGCTTCTGAGATTGCACCATTCAATTTCTGAAGAGATATTATAATATCTATTGGGTCTCTCGATCCAATATTTTCCAGGACCTCTTTTACTGCTCCATCAACCAACATACATATAACTGCTCTTCTTTCTGGCTTTTCCATCTTTTACTCCTTAAAAATTGTTAAGTTGCTATTTTAATTTTAGACCCCAGAACAACCCCTGCCAACAGTTGTTGGATTTTCTTTATCCTGTTAAAATAAATCTATTATGGCAAATAGACTTTTTGTCGCTATAAATTTACCCGAGGAGATAAAAAACAATCTTTTGTCTTTTCAAGAAAGGATTGGAGATCTTTTTCCAAAAGAAGAGAACCAAAAAGAAGTTATCAGCTGGACTAAAAAAGAAAACCTTCATATTACAATGGTTTTTTTGGGTTATGTTGTTAATAAAAAAATAGGATTGGCTTGCAAGGTTTTAGAAGATATAGGAAAAAGACACAATCCTTTTTCTTTAAATTTAAAACAAATCTGTTGTGCGCCTCCTGACAAAAAAATTCCTCGGATGATTTGGGTCAAAGGAAAAGAAGAAAAAAATATTCTTGATCTTAAAAAAGACATAGATAATTCTCTTTTTAAAGCCAAAATTTTAAGAAGAGTAGAGAACCGTAAATTCACCCCTCATATTACCCTGGGAAGAATAAGGAAATGGCAGTGGGAAAAAATAATTCCCGGGGAAAGACCAAAAATTTCAGAGGAGATATCCTTAAGTTCCAAAGTTGGCTCCATTGAACTTATGGAAAGCAAACTTAAAAGAGGGGAGCCTGAATATTCTGTAGTAGAATCAGTTAAATTAAACAAAAAGCAATGAAAATTCATTTTGTTGGCATTGGTGGAATCGGAGTTTCAGCCCTAGCTCAATACTTTCTCAGTAAAGGAAACAAAGTTTCTGGTTCTGATTTGGCTTCCTCAGAAACAATAAAACTTCTTGAAAAAAAAGGAGCTAAAATTTCAATCGGTAAACACAAAAAGAAGAACTTGCCCAAAGACACTAATCTTGTAATTTACAGCCCAGCTATTGAGGAAAAGAACCCGGAATTGAAAGAAGCAAAAGAAAATAAGATTGAAATTAAATCTTATCCTCAAGCTCTGGGTGATTTAACAAAAAAATATTACACAATAGCTGTTTCTGGAACTCATGGTAAAAGTACAACCTCAGCTCTTCTGGGTTTAATTTTAGCTGAGGCAGGCCTTGATCCTACGGTAATTTTGGGAACAAAATTAAAAGAGTTCGGGGGAAGTAATTTCAGAAAAGGGAAATCAAAATATTTAGTTATTGAAGCCGATGAATGGAAGGCATCTTTTTTGAACTATTATCCTAAAGTAATTGTTTTAACCAATATCGAAAAGGAACATTTAGATTATTACAAAAACTTAAACCATATTTTAAAGACCTTCAAAGAGTTCGTGAGCCATTTACCCCAAAACGGAATTTTAATAGCAAACAAAAAAGACAAAAATATTCTAAAGCTTTTATCTGATCTCAGAGAATTTTCTTTCAAAATAAAAAAGTACCCCAAAAATAAAGAAGAGATAAAAAAAATAAAAAAAGTTTTAAACGTTCCAGGAGAACACAATGCTTATAACGCAGCTGCTGCTTTGAAAGTAGCAGAAAGCTTAGAAATAAAAAAAGATAAAACTTTCAGGGCCCTTTCTCATTACAAGGGAGCTTGGCGCAGATTTGAAATTAAAGAAAAAGAAATAAACACAAAGAAAGTTAAAGTAATAAGTGATTATGCTCATCATCCAACTGAAATTGAAGCTACAATTTCTGCTTGCAGAGAAAAATTCCCCAATTCCAGAATCTGGGTTATTTTCCAACCCCACCAATATCAGAGAACTTTTTATCTTTTTGATGATTTTGTTGAAGCTTTCAATGAAGCAGATAAAATAATTTTAACTAAAATCTATACTGTGGCTGGTAGGGAAAAAGAAGATATTTCAAAGAAAGTAAGTTCAAAAAAATTAACTGAAGAAATAAAAAAGAAAGGAAAAGATTGCTATTTTATCGAAGATTTCAGCAAAATTCCTCTTTTTTTAATTAAGAAAATAAAAGAGAATGATGTTATAATTGTGATGGGGGCAGGAAGTATTTACAAACTAACAGAAAAATTATAGTTCTATTATCCACAACCCCAACTTGACAAAACACCCCCTTAATCTGGTAAAATACAAAAAGTATATAAGTAATTTAAATACTTAAAGGTCTTCAAATATTAATTATATAAAACACGGTATTATTTTTCTTTCCCAAGAGAAAATAATTACTGTGAAATTTAATCATGAACGTTATTTTTTGGCTTTTAGTTGCAGTAGTAGTCATTGCAATAATTGTATATCTAGTAGTAAGCAAAAAAAGAGGGCCAACCCCTCCCGCAAAGAGCCCAGACATGGGAGGACCATCTGAAACACCTCCTACACCTCCTACAGGGGGTCCATCAGAGAGCGAGGGTCCCTCTCCCGGAGAGTAATTTTGAAAGAAATTTATATATTTTCACAAAAAGCCGTGAAAGATATCACGGTTTTTTGTTTTTATTAAAAAAGATTATTATTTGACTTTTTTAGTAAGAATGCTAAGATTTGAATAGTACTGAGAGAAGAAGTTAAACACTCTCAGCTTTGACAACTGAATACCAGCAGAAAGGAGGCAATAAGAAATGTCAGTTACATACGAGAAAACGGGTTTTTTCGGTAAAATAATAAGATTTCTGTTGCTACCCTTGGTATCAATTCCTCTGGTTGGTAATTTCTTATTTGTAAAATTGAGTAATTTGGGTCGAAAAATAAAAAAACTTGCTGCAACGTATAGGGCTTTGGAAATTATTTATACTTATTCCTGGAAAAAAACAACGGGAAAGGGAATAATTGAGCGTGTGATTACGCATATTTTACTTCATTTCTGGAATGCAAAAGCCGTCAGAAATCGCCTCAAACTTACTAAAGAGGAGCTAGGAAAAGCAATATCATCTCACAATGGAGAAAATTTCCACATCATGAGTTTGGGTTGTGGTTCAGCAAGAGCTGTCATCGAATCTCTTACTGAAGATATAAGTTGTAACGGGGCATATACAGTTACTTTGGTTGACAGAAGTAGAAGTGCATTAAGATATAGTAGAAAACTTGCTGAAGAGAATAAAATCTCAGGCAATCTTGTTTTAGTACAAGGATTACT
>CAYZYK010000037.1:0-3927 GCA_964482615.1 uncultured Candidatus Saccharibacteria bacterium | reverse complement strand
TTTCTCTTTGTTTATCCTCAAATAAAGATATTGCATTTTTTTCTTCATAAGTCAATTTTGTTCGGATGGTTAGTTCAGCGATTATTTTTTCTTGTTTTTTAATCCTATTTAAAAAATAATTTTGTCTATCTTTTTCTGTTGGATATTGACATTCAAAACAAATCTTTTTCCAGACTTCTTCCCCATTACAGAAATGATTTGAATAATCTATTTTTTGTTCCATATTACTCCTTGCTTGTTTAGTTGCTCCCAGCGAGCTCTGCGGACTTTGATTATCTTTTTCCATCATGATTTTTCCTCCACACAGAAGACATCTCCCCAGTCATCCATCCAGATAATTGCTTCTTCAAATTCTATCTTTTTCATGTTCTTGTATCCACAGACCATTTAATTGATTTTTCCTCCAAATCCTCCTCGGTGAGATTGTTAAATGCAACTGATTGTGTTATCATACCTATTAATTTATAATCATTATTGTTTTGTATTAATTCTTCATCAAAAACGGCTACACTTTCTACATAATCTTTTTTACTATCTGATTTAAGTTGTTTGATTCCTAAAAAAACACCCTTAGAGAGATAGTTCAAATTTTCTTTCACCCACTTCACAGCTTCGGCTTTTAGTTTTCTTATTTCAATAGCCAGTTCTCCAGCACATTCTTTAGGTTGTCTGTGTGCTAATAACTTTATCTTTTCCAAATCCTTCAAAGTTTTAAGTTTTGTGCTCATTTGAAAATATCCTCCTTGTAGAGTTTGAAATCGTCTGAGCGGTAATCTTCAGGTGGCAGTAATCTCCAAAGCGCCTCAGCACACATCCCTCTAAGCTCTGCCTCGCCAACCCAAATCGTTTTTTTAGCGCTATTTACTAAGTCTTCAAAACCAAAGGGCATAATCATGTCGTCTTCCTTCATCTTCTTCCTCTCAATTTCAATACTTCTCATTATGTCTCTAACCATAATTTCACGAGTCTTTGCTTTCTGCTTCTCCCAAGTCTCTTGAATGTGTCGGTTCAAAGTATATTGTCCAGAAATAAATAGAAACATTATGCTCTCCTAGCAACATCCATTTTAATTCTTTCAATTATGTTTTTATCACATTTAGAACATATCCAAACCTCATCTGGACAAAGCCAATAAAACTTCCTGTCAGTTTCAGACTTCTTAACCCCACATCTATCGCATTGCTTATCATCATCATCAGCCATTAATGTATCCCCTGCTTTCTTAATTAGCGCTTTCTCAGCTGTGTCTGAGATGTTAATTCCCAGGTGTTTTGCTTTATCTAAAATTCCCCCATCAATCGTGAGCGTAGCATTTCTCTTAACCATAATAAACACAAGAACACATACTATATAAATGTATGTGTTACCCACATGGTAGTAACCCATTGTAATCGAAAGCTTTAAAAAAGAACTCCCCCCTACAACCCCCCTCCTATTACATTAACACATGTATATGTGTTATTATATAATATATCATCGACTAGAATTATTGATTATATACCCATTCAGAGGCATATTCATACATTAACATATATCTTTTTCTATTTATAGATTTCTTACCACTTTAGAGACACACACTTTAAAACGCGCCTTAACAGTTCCTTTTGAGGGGTTATAGGGGAACTTTTTCTTCACTTTAAAGAACTCGCTTCGCTCGTTAGGTTTATATATTTCAATTACTTTAGAAATCTACGATTTCTACAGGCATTGAAGCAATACAAACCTACGTAATCGCTTGCTCGTTCTTTAAAGTTAGGGATTAGCTTACCAGTGCTTCTTATCCATCGCAAATTCGTGCCCCCCCTCACGAATTTGCTCTATTAACAAGCGATTTGCCCCCCCTCAAATCGCTTGTTCGTCGAAGCCCGAAGCGTAGCGTAGGGCTTATAGTTATTCGCTTCACCGAATAACTCTTTAGTTCCTGTTACCATTGTCCCAGAGTAGTAGTGACAGGGGGATGTATTTTATACTGTATACTTAGGTTACCTTAGTGCACACAGAATTTAATCCCCCCCCGACGTTGATCAAGTAAGCAATATCCGGGTTGCGTTAGCAACCAAAATCTCAGGAATTTTAAAATATTTTTTAATTTTTTTCTCAAACAAAAAGAAATTTCTATATACAAAAAACCTTTTTAATTTTTTAAAAAAAGAAAAAAGATTTAAATATTCTCAAAACTTTCAAATTAAAATGCCCAACGAAGTTTCAACAAACATAACTCTCGACCCCTGGCAAAACGATGTCCTCAACCACGAGGGCAACCTTCTTCTCCTAACGGGACGCCAGGTCGGAAAAACCACGATTCTCGCACGAAAAGCCGCTGAGCGCATGATTGAACAACCAGGCTGCCGCATCATTGGAGTCTCACTAACCGAGGACCAAGCCTTCCTTATGAAGATAATGGTCCAGGACTACCTCGAGCGCAATTACCCAACGTGGCTTAAGGTTAAGAAAGCCCTAAGACCCACGAAGAACAAGATTAACCTTAGCAACGGCTCAACCTACAACGTTCGACCTGTAGGAAACACAGGCGATGCCATTCGAGGCTTCACTGGAGATGTTCTTATAGTTGACGAAGCGGCTTTCATGCCCGAGATGATGTGGAGCGCGTCAACACCAACTCTTCTAACCACGGGCGGCGAGATTTGGATGTGCTCAACCCCTCACGTCAAAGATGGATGGTTTTACGAGCAATACGAAGCGTGCAAAGCCGAGAAGAGCGACAGATTCAGGATTTTTGAGGTTACAAGCGAGTGGGTCATTTACAACCGCCCCATTTCAGAACACTGGACTGAAGATAAGCAGAAAGAGCGTCGCAAATTCCTTGAAGACGAGAAGAACACGAAGTCCGAGGTCAGATACGCTCAGGAATACCTTGGGAAGTTCATGGACGACCTCACACGAGTATTCTCGGACGAATGGATTGACAAAGTCTGCATTCTTAAAGAACGCGAGCCCGCACAACAAGACAAGGACTACTATCTCGGTGTGGACATAGCGCGTATGGGAGGAGACGAAACCACGTTTGAAGTGATAAGAAAACTTCGCGAAACCGACAAATTGAAGCACGTTTACCATTCCGCACACAAAAAGAAGCTCACAACTTGGACTGAAGACCGCATTCTCGAGCTTAACAAGGTTTACAACTTCCGCAAAATCTACTTAGACGCGGGGGCAGGAAGCCTTGGAGTTGGAATCTTCGACCAATTACTTAAAAACCCTCAAACCGCAAGAAAGGTTGAAGCAATAAACAATAGGAAGATTGTTTTAGACCGCGAAGGCAAATCAACGCAACGCCTGCTTAAAGAAGACCTCTACGACAACCTTTTAGCCTTAGGAATTCGCGGAGATATAGAGCTTCTGGATAACGACCAAGTCCGCGCAAGCCTGAGAAGCGTAACGAAGGAAATTGTTAAATCGAAATACTCTCAATCTAAAGTGGCCATCAAAGGAACATACGACCACATCGCTGAAGGGCTGATTAGGGCAGCTTATGCAATTAAGGAAAAATCTATAAACGCGGAAATCTACTATATATAAATGGCAATTACAGAAGAAGACATCACATTAGAGAACATGCTGAAGAAAACCTGTCCTGAAGCATTCCCCGAAGACGGAAAACTAAAACTTCCAAATGGAGAGTGGTTGAGTATTGTTTCTACATTAAGAATGGCTGAAAGAATTGAAAAATTAATAAATAAAATTGAGCACTCACGTGTTTCAAACATGAGGAAATAATGGCAGAAACATTCACAAACTCGGGAATTGTAAAACTACGAGCTGGAACCAACCACACCGCCTTAACAGCCGACCAATACACAGAATTAATTGAGCAAGCTCAGGCAGACATCCTCGCAGAAATAAAAGACGAATCTAAAGACTGGATTGCAGACTACGGCGACTTAGATTCGGACAAAAAGAAGCTTT
>CAYZYK010000036.1:0-4255 GCA_964482615.1 uncultured Candidatus Saccharibacteria bacterium | reverse complement strand
CCCTTGCGGGCGCACGCTTTCCAAGCGTGTTCCTTACCATTCGGAGCACCCCTCCCCTTAATTGTATCTGATTTTCAAAACCCTTGAGATTATACCTTCATTCCTCTCAGAGCTTTAACTCTTTCCTCAACTGGAGGATGAGTCATAAAAAGTTTTGTGAACCAACTCTTTTTTTCTTTTCCCTTAAAAGGTGAAGAAATAAAAAGATGGGCAGTGGAGGGATTTGCCATTCTCATTTTATTTGAGTCTCCTGAAATTTTTTCAAGAGCCCTGGCCAAACCCTCAGGATATCTTGTCAGTAAAACTCCATCAACATCAGCTAGAAATTCTCTTTTTCTTGAAACGGCCAACCTTATTAAAGTTGCTGCAATCGGTGCTAACACAGCAGCAAACAAGCCCAAAATTAACAAAAGCGCGCTCACAGAACTTCTGGAATCTCTTTTTTTTATTCCACCAAAAAAACTTATTCTCAAAAATAGATTAGAAACCAGAGCCACGATTCCAGCTAAAATTACAATAACTGTGTTCAGAAGCATATCTCTGTTTCCTATATGGCTTAACTCATGAGCTATCACACCTTCAAGCTCCACCCTGTCTAATTTGTTTAAAAGACCTTCTGTTACAGCAACAACAGCATTTTCTGGGTTTCTGCCCGTTGCAAAAGCATTGGGCTGTGCTGTTCCAATAACATATATTTTAGGCAAAGGAAGACCTGCTGTAATACAGAGATTTTCAACGATTCTGTAAAGCTCTGGGTTATCTTCCTTTTTAATGGGTTCTGCTTTTGTTATTTTCAAAACCAGTTTATCAGAATACCAGTAACTTCCAAAACTCATCAAAACACTAATAATAATAGCTATCACCAAGATAGCTACACTATCTAGCAAAAAACTAAAAAACCAACCCAGAGCTATAATAAAGATTAAAAAACCTAATATTATAACCCAGGTTTTTCTAATATTAGAGTCCGCTTGGGTATAAAGAGTTGCCATTTTAAGAATCTGAACTTAAGTTATAACAATTAAAAATCAACTTCTGGGGTTTCTCTCTCACCTGATTTCTCTATCTCAAAAAGATCCATCTTCTTGAAATTGAAGAGGCGAGCTACTATATTAGGGGGGAAACTTTCAATCTTAATATTCAAGTCCCTGACATTACTGTTATAAAATCTGCGGGCTGCCTGGATTTTATCTTCAGTATCTCTTAGTTCTCTTTGTAACTCCAAGAAGTTCTGGGAAGCTTTAAGTTGGGGGTAGTTTTCTGAAACAGCAAACAATGATTTTAAGGTTTCAGATAAAACATTTTCTGCTTGTTGTTGTTCTTTTACAGTTTCAGCTTTAATAGCTTTTGCTCTAGCTTCAGTAACTTTTTGGAAAACCTCTCTCTCGTGAGTAGCATATGCTTTAACCGTCTTTACCAGGTTGGGAATCAAATTATATCTTCTTTTCAGCTGAACATCAATATCTGACCAGGCCTCTTTTGCTCTGTTCTTTTTTCTAATCAGGCTATTGAAAACCCAAATAACATAAAAAACAACAGCTACTAAAACAACTAAAAGAATATAGAGCCAATTATTCATGATTTAAATATTTTTTATATTTTTTTAATGACCTTTATTTTGGTAATTCAGAAATTATTTTTGAGATATGAGGATGTTGAGCAGTAAACTTATAATTAAAAAGTTTCAAAAGAGTTAAAAAATCAAGAATTTCTTCTTTGAAACTTTCAGGCCCCGCAAAAATTTCCCAAGTTTCCCGAGCAAGATTCTCAGCATAATTGTTCAACACTTCATAATCTGCTTTCTTTTTCAAATATTCAATTATTTTTTTAAATTCTCCTCTGTCTAACCAAACGCCGTCACATAAACTACAAACATCAACCTTAATTTCAGAATCACCGTATTCAACCTCATAAAGGGGCATCCTACAAGAGCAGCAAAGTTTTTTACCCCGAGAAATACTAAGCTTCTTTTTGTCTTTCCATAAATCAAAATCAAGCCAATTTAAATTTTTGTCTTTTTTATCTTTAGCTAATCTTAATTCTTCTTTTTCAAACCAAACTCCCAGACATCCGGGACAATAGTCAACCTCAACACCAAAAAAGATAGCCTTATCTAATTCTTTTTCACAAGTTGGACATTCCATACTATCTTTATTCTAACCAAAAATCCTCCCAGATTCAACAGGAGGATCTTGGAATTTACTTGTTTGAGGTCAGCTTAGTAAGCTGGAGGCATGCCCTGTGGCATCTGAGGCGCTCCTTTTTCTTCTTTTTCTGGGAGTTCTCCAACTACAACTTCTGTAGTTAAAAGCATGCCTGCTGCAGAAGAGGCATTTTCCAAAGCGCTTCTTACCACTTTAACTGGATCAACAATCCCTGTTTTCATTAAATCTTCATATTTCAGATTTTGGGCGTTAAATCCATATCCTTTCTGGTGTGTTTTAACAGCATTGGCAACAACAGCACCATCTACGCCAGCGTTTTGAGCAATTTGACGAACAGGAGACTCTAAAACTCTTTTTAGAATATTTATTCCAATCTTTTCATCTCCCTTAACATCTACATTATCCAGTGCTTTCATAGCTCTTAAAAGAGCAACGCCACCTCCGGGAACTATTCCTTCCTCAACTGCTGCTTTGGTGGCAGCTAAAGCATCTTCTGTTTTGTGTTGGCGAGCTTTCTGTTCAACTTCGGTTGCTGCCCCAACTTTAATTACGGCCACACCACCAGCAAGTTTAGCTAGTCTCTCTTCTAATTTCTCTCTATCAAAGTCAGATTCTGTTTTTTCAATTACTGTTTTTAATTGAGAAACTTTTTTGTCAATTTCTGATTTATTCCCTTTACCACCAATAATGATAGTGTTTTCTTTGCTGGATACAACTTTGTCTGCTTTACCCAACATATCCATTTCAGTATTTTCCAATTTCATTCCTTTTTCTTCTGAAATAACTTGACCTCCAGTTACAGTGGCTATATCCCCTAACATATCTTTTTTTCTGTCACCGAATCCTGGCGCTTTAACAGCTAGGGTTTTGAAAGTTCCCCTCAGTTTGTTTACAACCAAGGTTGCCAGTGCGTCTCCTTCAACTTCTTCTGCTATGATGACAAGTTCTTTTTTACCGGTTTTTGATATCTTCTCCAAAATCGGTAAAATCTCCTGAATAGCTGAGATTTTCTTGTCGGTAATTAAGATTTGTGAATCTTCATAAGAAGCCTCCATTCTTTCTGGGTCAGTTACCATGTAAGGTGAAACGTATCCTTCATCAAATTGAAGCCCCCTTACTATTTCTTTTTCAGTACCAAAGGTTTTTGACTCCTCAACCGTAATTACCCCGTCCTTTCCAACCTCATCCATGACTTCAGCGATTAAATTCCCAACATCAGGATCTTCAGCTGATATAGTAGCTACTCTAGCATAATCTTCTTTGGTTTTGATGGGAGTTGCCATTTTCTTTAGTGTTTTAACTACAGCATTTGCTCCTTTCATAATACCTCTTCTCAATTCAAGAGGGTTAGCTCCTGCTGTAACATTTTTAAGACCTTCAGTAGCTATTGATTGACAAAGCAAAACAGCAGTAGTTGTTCCATCTCCTGCAACATCGTTTGTGTTGGAAGATGCCTCTTTAATAATTTCAGCACCTAAGTTCTCTATTTTATCTTCAAGTTCGATTTCTTTTGCAATGGAAACCCCATCGTTAGTAATAGTTGGGGAACCAAAACCAGTGTCCAGAACCACATTTCTTCCTTTAGGTCCTAAAGTAACCTTTACTGCTTCCGCAACTTTATCAATTCCTGATTTAAGTTTTTTTCTTGCTTCTTCTTTGAATTTTATTTCTTTTGCCATGTTCTTTTGTTCAATTTAATTTACTTAAGAATAGCCAAGATATCTTCTTCTCTGGCTATTAAGTATGTTTTTCCTTCGACCTTTATTTCGCTGGGAGAATACTTAGTAAACAAAACTTTATCTCCCTTTTTAACTTCTGGTTGAACCCTTTTACCAGAAGAGAGTGTTTTTCCAGGACCCACAGCAATAACTTTACCTTGTTCTGGTTTTTCTTTTTCTGCTGTTTCGGGAAGTAAAATACCACTCTTTGTTTTTTCTTCTTCTTTGATGGGTTCTATGACTATATGATCAGCTAAAGGTTTTATTTTCATATATTTTTCTTTTAATTGTTGTTTAGCAAACTCGACCTTTGACTGCTAATTTCTTATTTTAAGTTCAACTTTTTCTCTTGTCAAGGGATATTATTTTTTT
>CAYZYK010000035.1:0-4318 GCA_964482615.1 uncultured Candidatus Saccharibacteria bacterium | reverse complement strand
ATTCAAATCCTGAAATTATAGATATTGTCCCCAAAGAACGTTTTTGGCCAAAACCCAAAGTAGATAGTGCTATTTTAAAAATTATACTCTCAGACACTAAACCACGGGTTAATCCAGATTTGTTTTTTAAAACTGTTAAAACAGGGTTTTCTCATCCCAGAAAACAGCTTGTTAATAATTTACTTGCTTTAAAACCACTTAAAGATGTAAAATTAAACAAAGAAAAGATTATAGATTGGCTAAAAAAAAATAAAATAGATTCTAGTCGGAGAGCAGAAACGTTACATATCAAAGATTGGGTTAGGTTGGCGAAGAATTTAAAAAACCCAAATAAACGTTATTAGTTGTTTATAGTTTAAATTTTTGTATAATAAAAGAAGGTTTTATATTATATGGTAAATTATATCAGAAAAAAAATTAAAAATTATTTCTCTTCCTATAAAATAAATCCCGAGGAAGGAATTGCATTGACTACAGGAATAATAATGGTTGTTATTCTAGCAACAACAATTCTGGGTGGAATTTTATTTTGGGAGAAGATATTGACAGAAACAGTAAAAGCATTTCTAACAATTATAATTGCTATCTCGGGCCCTACTGCCGCATTAAGCGCTAAAATATTTGAATTAACTGGGGGTTCTACTCTCTTAAATAGCTCCATTACTAATGATCCTATCGTTATGCATGGTTGGGGTATAGTGCGTGACTTAACTAATATGCTTATCGTGTTAGGGTTTGTTGTTGTGGGAATAGCTACTGCATTAAGAATTAGGAATTATCAGGCAAAAAAAACATTGCTTCCTTTAATAATAGTGGCTCTCTTAGTCAATTTTTCTCTTTTAATGTCAGGCCTGGTGATTGATGCTACTAACCTGACAATGGCCTATTTTCTTGAAAAATCTGGACCAGCTGGAGTAACAGAGCCATTTTTGAGTGCCCTGTCTAATCCCGCAATAGAACAGGAACTAAAAGACCTTGAAGAAAAAGATGAGATGCAATATATAGCAGCGAGATTTTCTCAGGCTGCTTTTTTTATCGTAGTAGCAATAGTGTTTTTTATATTCGCTATCTTGTTTTTGTTTAGATATGTTGCACTTATGGCTTTAGTTACACTAGCTCCTTTGGCTTTTTTTTCCTATGTTTTCTACGCAACTAAGCCTATATTCAAAAAATGGTGGAACAACTTCTTTCAATGGTCTATTATAGGAATTCCAGCTGTCTTTTTTGTTTATCTTGCGGGACACTTAATAGACAGAGCAATAACCAACGCTACTGAGCCAGAACAAGTATTTACTTTGGGATTCTTAGTTCCTATAGCTTTTCTTTTGTTCGCATACACTCTTTGTTTCCAAAGCAGCGCTATTGGTGCTAGTGCTGCTGTAGGATTGGCTGGAGCAACAGCGGGCCTTGCTTGGGGGGCAACAAAATTCGCAGGCGGAAAAGTTTTAAAGAAAACAGGAAGAGAGGTTAAAGAAAGTAAATGGGGAAAAGAGACAAGGAAATGGATAGAAAAACAAGCGTGGTTGCCAGGAAAAATAGGAGGAGTAACGCAGAAAGAAAGAGGCAAAATACAAGAGGCGAGCAAACAAGCAGCGGGCATGACAGCTACAGAAAGGGGGCAAACCTTGGCGGGGTTTCAGAAAAAGGGTAGGGCTTGGACTCCTTCAGGAAAAGTAGAGTATATAGGAACCGCAGAAAAAGCAGCCGAACAAGGAGATGAAATTTCAGACAGAACTATAGCCGACATGAGGTCTTTTCAACAAGCGGGTTATGCTGTTGATGTGGATAAATTTGCAAAAACCAATCCTATAAAAGCTCCTGACCTCAAACCTGATAGAGTGAAGTATTGGGAAGGACAAATCAATCCAACAACTGGGTCAAATTATAAAACGAGCGAAGCAAGACAAAAAGTAATTAGAGAAACGGTTGAAAAACAATCTAGAAAGAGTTTCACAGATAAAGTTCATGCTTCTTCTTTTGAAGAACCTGGTGGCGCTCACACCGACGAACATTTAGCAACTTTCTACGGAATGGATTTTGAAAAAGCAAAAGATTATGGACAAAAAGCCTCCACAAAAGATAAAACGGCTTTACACAATCTTGTTAGGGACAGAATAAAAGATATATCTCAGGAAATAATAAGACTCAGAACTGGGTCACCGGCAGATAAAAGACAAGCAAAGGAATTGATTAAAATGAACAAAGAGATTCTAAGTTACTAACTTATATAAATAAATCAATTATGATTACAAAAGACTCAAGTTTAGAAAATAACAAAAGGGTAATTTTCCCATCCGGTGTTCCCGACACAATCGATAAGATTTTATCAAAACATGGAATTGAAGAAGATTTTGAAAAATACATAGAACGAGCAGCTGAGGCCAAAACAGACCAGAAAGCAAGAGAAATTGTTGAAGATTATCCTGGAATAAAGATCTCAACCACACTAAAGAAAATAGTTAAGGGAAAAATAAAGAAGGCGGATTTGGGTTCTTTTTTGAAAGAACAATTAAATATTTCTGAAGAAAAAGCAGAAAAAATAGCCCAAGATTTAAAAAAAGAAGTTCTTTCAGCAACAAAGAGGGTTGTAGAAAAGAAACAAGAATCTCCAGCCCCGAAAGAAATTCAGAAGCTTTCTGTTTCTGAAAAAATAACTACTATCCCAGAAGTTGAAAAACCTTCTAAAAAATCAAAAATTCCCAAAAAGCAACCACCAAAAAAAGAAACAAAAGAAGAAAAAACTCTTAAGGAGAAAGACTCCTATCGAGAACCGATAGAATAAATAATTATAAAAAACAAAAAGGGACTGGATCAAATAATTTGATCTAGTCCCTTTTGAATGGAATCAATCTTAGTTTTCTCCCTCCTCCTCTTTAAGAAAGAGAGCTACTAGCTCTTCTTCGGACATGCTGTCTATTTCCTCTTTATTTAGGTCTATTATCTTCTTTTTTCCGGAAGAAGACTTTGATTCTCTCAAGGGCATTCTTTTTAAAGTCGCTATGGCTGAAATCAGGGTTCTTTGAAGGTCACCCCCTTCTGGAATTCTGATATCCAAGAAACTTCCCCCGTCAATAGCCATCTGACGATGAATCAGGTCTAAACAATCATCTCTCAATTCTTGAGGAATTTGGTGGAGCCCTTCTCTTACTTCTCTTGATTCTTTTCCTGTTGCTTGAACCAACATTTGAATCAAAGCGCCAGTTGTTTCTGCTCCTCTGGCTTCTGCTTCTCTTTCTCCCAAAAATCTCTTGGTGGCAACCCTTTGATATTCTGGGGGAGGAGTGATGTCTTTCATTTCTATTCCACCTTCTTTAATTTCTACACCATAATGGTCTCTGAATTCGCCGATTAAGTTTTGCTTTAATAATTCCTGCCAAAGCCCTTTTTCTACTCTTGCTGCTTGCTCTTCAGATAAAAGCTCCTCGTAGGTATGCCTGGCTACATATTCTCGGAAAAGGGGAGCTGTTCTGTTCATTACCAGCTCTAACCAATCCTGAACTTTAAATAGTGCTTTATAGGGATTTACTACTCTCACTGTAAGTAGAAGGGTAATATCCAGGGGAATTTTATCTCTTTCCTCTGCTCCTTTAATTTCAATGGCATAAACAAAGTCTTTTAGTAAAACAGAGTTCAATACCTCATCATGATCAACTATGGTCCCATCGGGACGGGGGCTCTTCCAGCGGAACCTATACTTATGTATTGTCCAGAGGGGCCAGAATCCATACCATCGGATACCACCGAGTAAGTGTCGTTTTCTTTCTTCTACAACATCCCATGTTTTTGAATCAAAGCTTCTACCCTTCCACTGAATTAAGAGATTTTCAAATCCTTTTCCATAAAGAACAATCTTAGCAGTTCCTTCTTCAACGATAGTGAACCCCTTTAAAGTAGAAAATACTATTAAACCCAGCACAACCGGGAAAAACAGGAGCAAAAACCAGGTTTCTGGTTTCAATTCATTTCCTCCGGTAACAGTAAATATTATAAACAGTGTTGTAGCTGTGATTATGAAGCTTAACAGAGAGAATATCAGATTATTCTTTTTTTCTTTTCTATTTCTGTTCTGCGAGACTTCTTTTCCTTCTTTCATCTTCTTCTCCTTCCTTATTCTGAAGTCAAAGACCTGTTGAAAGATAACCCAACCGCCTCCTTGCTTTTGGGTTAGTATTTGAACTCTATCACATTATTCTATTTTGTCAATAAAACAACAACACAAAAGTTGTTATCTTGCTTTTCTGTGTGTTATAATAAGTTAAATTTAAATAAATAAAAATGGCTCAATATCCCGTCCCTCAATTTATTGAAAGAGAAAGTA
>CAYZYK010000034.1:0-4320 GCA_964482615.1 uncultured Candidatus Saccharibacteria bacterium | reverse complement strand
GGATTTTTTTTAAACTTGACATTCAGAAGCTTACTATGATAAATTGAAAGGACAACCTTAAATAAGGGATTGTTCCTTTAAAATTATATATCAAAAAAGGAGGAAAGGATGAATAAGAGAAATAATAATAACAAGCAAGAGAAGGATGGTAAGTTTTTAAAAGATATTGAAAGGTATAGAAGAAGCAAAAAGTCAAAGCCTTGGAATGGTACTTTTCTGGAATATTTAAAACTAGTTAAGAAAAACCCAGAAATTATCAAATCTGCTGCAGCTCGAATATATGATATGTTGGTTAGAGAGGGCGTACAAACCATAGACAGCCAAAGAATTAGAAGAATATTCGGTGGGTCAATTAAGTCTTACAATTTTTTTCATAGTTTTTATGGAATTGAGAAACCGATTGAACAAATTATTAATTTTTTCAAAGCAGCAGCTGCAGGACTAGAAGAATCACGTCAGATTCTTTATCTTATGGGACCAGTAGGATCAGGAAAATCATCTCTGGTCATGGAAATTATGAAAGGATTAGAAAGAACTGGCCCCCTTTATGCATTAGATGGATGTCCAATGCACGAAGAGCCTCTTCATTTGATCCCGCGAGGATTGCGGGACAAATTTGAAAAAGAGTTGGGAGTAAAGATTGAAGGTGATTTGTGCACGATTTGCCGACACCGATTAAAGAATGAATTCAATAATCGTTATGAAGATTTTCCAGTTACTGCTGTGGAATTTTCTAAAAGAGCTAGAAGGGGATTGATTTCTCTTCCTCCAGTAGATCCGAATTCTCAAGATATTACCGAACTTATTGGTTCAGAAGACATTTCTAAACTGCACAAACTTGAGATTGGTGATCCTAGGTTAACTTTGTTGCATGGAGCATTTAACAAGGGTAATCGGGGAATCGTAGAGTTTATTGAGGTTTTTGAGAATGAAGCTGAATATTTGCGAAGCATGATTACTGCCACCCAGGAAAAAGTAGTAGCTGCTCCAAGCAAACAGAGCATGATTTATGTAGATTTAGTAATTATTGGTCACTCTAATGAACCTCAGTGGAATAAGTTTAAATCTGATAAACAGCACGAACCTTATCTTGACCGCCTGGTTAAGATAAACATTCCTTACACCCTTGAACTCAGCGAGGAAGTGAAAATTTATAAAAAGATTCTTAGCGAAAGTCAGTTTGCAAAAGCAAACATCGCACCTCATAGTTTGGAAATTGCAGCCTTACTAGCAGAGCTGAGCAGGATTATTCCTAGTAATAAGTGTTCGCCATTGACCAAGGTCAAGGCATACAATGGTGAACCTGTCATTGAAAAGGGGGCTACAAAAAAAATAAGCGTGAAAGAGCTAAAAGAAGAAGCTCCAAAATCAGAAGGAATGACTGGTTTATCAACAAGATTTATTATGAAGGCGATTGATAATGCCTTAGTAGAAAGCGAACACAATTGTCTTAATCCGATTGTGGTCATAAAAGCTCTTACCGAGAGAGTAGAAAACGAAGATTTTTCTGACGATGAAAGAAAAAAGCTATTAGGGTTTCTTAAAAAAACTGTTCATGGAGAATATATTAAAATACTTGAAAAAGAAATTACTAAAGCTGGAGTGCATGCCTTTGAGGAGCAGGCCAAAGAACTTTTTAACAATTACCTTGATCACGCAGAAGCGTTTGTAAATAATCACAAAATCAAAGATACAGACACCAATGAAGAGCTGGAGCCAGATGAAGAATTTATGACCTCTATTGAGGAACAATTAGGGCTCTCTGGTGATGCTGCTTACGGATTTCGTCAAGACGTAATTAGTTATATGGCTTCTTTATGGAGGCGAGGTACTAATGTTGGCTGGAAAGACTATGAACCCTTAAAAGAGGCAATTGAGAATAAAATAATTTCTGCTACCAGTGATTTTGTAAGAATAACTGTAAAATCTAAAGCTCGGGACAAAAAAGAAAAGAAAAAGTATAGTGAAATAGTAGAAGCGATGAAGAGTATCGGGTATGAATGTGATCATTGTATAGAGATGATCCTTAATTTTGCTAGAAACTATATCTGGCGAGATTAAAAAATAAAATTAAACCCCTGTTTTTAAAAACAGGGGTTTTGACTTTGTTTAATTAATTTGTTATTTTACATAGAAGTAACAGTTATTTAAAAATTGAATAAATGGAGGCAAAAATGGCAATTGTAAAAAGATATCGCTCTTCGAGCGATAGAACAGCAGAAGACAGAAAAAGACATCGCGAAAAAGTAAGAGAGGCAATCAAAAAAAATCTTCCTGATGTAATATCCGAAGAATCAATTATCGGAAAAAGTAAAGATAAAATTGTTAAAGTTCCAGTTAGAGGGGTAAAGGAATATAGATTTATTTACGGCCAGAACAAATCAGGGGCAGGCCAAGGAAGTGGCAAGTCTAAGCCCGGAGATATTATACAGAAAGGTAAACGTCAAGGCAAGAGTGGAGGCGATAAAGCTGGCTCTGGGCCCGGAGAAGATATTTACGAAACAGAAATTACTCTCGAAGAACTTATCGAGCTTTTATTTGAAGATCTTGAGCTTCCAGATATGGAGAAGAAAAAATTGCGGTTTCTAATTACTGAAAAACAACAAAAAACTAAGGGTCGCAGAAAAGTGGGTATTCGTCCGCGCTTAGATAAGAAAAAAACTGCTCAGGAAAGAATAAAAAGGAAAAAATCAATTGAGAGAACCGGAGAAAAAACAGACGACAATGATTTTCCTTTTCACGAAGATGATTTACGTTATCGCCATGTAGTCAATACGGAAAAAAAGGAATCTAGCGCAGTAGTGGTCTGTATTATGGACACTTCGGGATCTATGGGGAGAACTAAAAAATATTTAGCTCGAAGCTTCTATTTCCTGTTATATCAATTTGTTAGAACTAGATATAAAAATGTAGACCTGGTATTTGTTGCCCATCATACTAAAGCTAAAGAAGTAACCGAAGAAGAATTTTTCCACAAAGGAGAGTCAGGAGGAACATTTATTTCTTCTGGATATAAAAAAGCATTGGAAATTATTAATAAGCGGTACAATCCTGCCCTTTGGAATATCTATGCATTCCATTGTTCAGACGGTGAAAATTGGGATAGTGATAATCAAACAGCGTTAAGGCTTGCCAAAGAGCTTTGTAGAGCATCTAATCTGTTTGGATATGGAGAAATTAAACCTGATGGAAGTTATTCTTGGGCATCAATGATGGATCTCTTTAATGAAGGGATTAAGAACGATAATTTTGCAATTGTGAAAATTAGAAATAAAGAAGATATTTATCCAATGTTCAAAAAGCTCCTAAAAAAAGAAAGAATAAAGGAGAGAAACAAATGAAGAATGTTTTAGACTGGAACTCTATTAAAGAATTAGAAAAGTGGATAGATAAAATTGAGAAAAAAGCTAAAGAATTCGGTTTAGATTTCTTTGAACAAATATTTGAAATTTGTTCTTACGAAGATATGATTGGATATATGGCTTATACGGGAATGCCCTCAGCGTATCCGCATTGGTCTTTCGGTAAAGCATTTGAAATTATTAAAACAATGTACAGATATCGGATTCGAGGACTTCCCTTTGAAATGGTTATTAATTCTGATCCTAGCATTGCTTATTTAATGGAAGATAATACTTTACCTATGCAGCTTTTAACTGCTGCTCATGTTTACGGGCATAATGACTTTATGAAAAATAATACTTATTTTGACCACACAAGGCCAGAGTTACTATTAGAACGGATTAAAAATAGAGCTGATCGTATTCGTTCCTATATAGAAAATCCATTAATTGGTCCTCAAAAAGTAGAAGAATTTCTGGATATTGTACGTGCTTTAAGTATGCAACGCTCCCCTTATTTCAAAATCAAAAAAACCAAGAAAAGCAAACAATCTGAAACTGGGAAGAATCCTGCTGAGCCAGAAAGAAACATCCTTTTATTTATTCGGGACAATAATCCTTTTTTAGAAAAGTGGGAAAAAGATATAATTACGATTATCGACGAAGAGGCAAGATATTTTATTCCTCAACTGCAGACCAAGATTATGAATGAAGGCTGGGCTGTTTATTGGCACTATACAATTCTCAAAAGCTTAAATTTACCGGCACCTCTTTACTTCGGATTCATTAAGGACCATAACCGAGTAGTTTCTTCACCTCAAGGGCCAGTCCCTTCTTTAAATCCTTATCACGTGGGATTTAAACTCTGGAAGGATATCGAAAAGAGGCTGGGCAGAGATAAAATGTTTTTTATTCGAGAAATAGATAGAGATGTTTCTTTTCTAAGACAGTATCTAACTAAAGAAATGATGGAGAAGCT
>CAYZYK010000033.1:0-4555 GCA_964482615.1 uncultured Candidatus Saccharibacteria bacterium | reverse complement strand
ATATCTGAAAGGTTTATCTTGTAAAATACCAATTCAGAACTTCTCTAGCTACAGGCAAGGTTGCGGACTGCAAACCCTCAACATCCTCAACTAATATAGTTAGAACTATTTCAGGATCTTCATAGGGTGCAAAAACAACAACCCAGTGATGATAATGTTTTTCTCTGGGAGTCTCTGCTGTTCCTGTTTTCGCTGCTGCTTTAACAGGTAAAGTGCTCAAAAGAACAGAAGAACCATAAGTTACTGCCTCTCTCATCCCCTCTCTTACAATTTTAAGATTTTCTTTATCAATAAAATTACTTCTGATAACCTGGGGAGAGAATTCTTCTATCTCCCTATTTGGATTCGTTGAAGTGGCATTTAAAGAACCCAAAGGAGAATCCATAATCTCTTTAACAATTTGGGGTTGATAAAGAGTGCCTCCGTTAGCTATAACAGAGAAAGCTGAAGCTACCTGTAAAGGAGTTGCTGAAATATTTCCCTGGCCAATTGAAAGGTGGTAAGTATCTCCTACTCTCCATATTTTCAACTGAGGGTCTTTAAAATAATTCTCTTTCCATTCGGGATCTGGAACAAGCCCTCCTTTTTCATCTGGTAAATCAACTCCTGTTTTTCTGCCCCAGCCAAAGAGAGATAAATATTTCTTAATTCTTTCAACGCCAAGTCCCTCAAACCCCCTGTAACCCCCACCTAGTCTGTAAAAATATACATTGCAAGATTCAGCAATAGCTTTCCTTAAATCAGTAATGCCATGTGTTTTCCAATCATGGTAATAATAATATTCTGGTTCAACGTCTGGATAGTAAGGATTACGTACAGAAATCACCCCCTGACAATTAATCTGATCATCAGCAGAAATTATATTCTCTTGCAAACCAGCTGAAGCAATAAAGGGCTTAATAGTAGAACCTGTCGCGTATTCACCCGAGGTTATCCTGTTAAAGAAAGGACCCAAAAAATCTCCTTGAAGTTGTTTAAGTTCTGTTTGAGAAACACCTTGACTTAAAAGGTTACTGTTAAAAGAAGGTAAAGAAACAAGACCTAACACTCCTCCTGTTCTGGGATCTAAAGCTACAGCAGCTGCTTTTCTTGCCCCTACCCTTTTTAAGCTTTTTTCTAATTCTTGAGTTAATCTTTTTTGTAGTTCAAAATCAAGATGAAGAATTAAACTTTTTCCTGGTATGCTTGAACTAATTTCCTCTTTTGCTCTTTCTTTCCCGAAGGCGTCTTTCTCTGTTTTAGTCTCACCCGGTATCCCTCTCAGAATATCTTCATAATATCTTTCTATTCCAGTTTTACCGATATAATCTGTTATTGAATAATCTTCTTTTTTTTGAAATTCTTCTCTGTTAATCTTACCGGTAAAACCTAAAAGATGAGAAAGTTCAAGATCAGAATAATATTCTCTGACAGTATTTTCTTCAATTTCAAAAGCAGAAAAATCTTTTATTTTTGTTTTAAGTAGAACTAAAGTTTGGTGGGAAATATTTTCCAAAATTAAAACTTTTTCTGTTTTAGACTCATCTATTTTTTCCTTTAGTTTTTGGGAAGACTCTCCAATAATTTCGGCCATCTTTTCAATCTCTTTTATGCCTTGAAAAGGAGAACCGAGAAGATCTCTTTTGTCAAAAATTAAATCAAAAGCCGGCTCATTCTGAACAAGCTGTTTTTTGTTTCTATCATAAATTATCCCTCTTTCTGGAGTAATTAAACTAATTCTAGTTTTATTGTTTTCACTTAAAACAGAGTATTTTTTGCCCTGGATTGTCTGGAAATAGAAGGTCAACAAGAAAAATATACCTATTATAACAATGAAGGTTAAAAGGAGGTTATAATTTATCTTCTCGCTAATGGGTACTTCAAACTTCTTCTCTGAAACATCCATCTTCTCTTCTTTTTTTTGGGCAAGTTTATCTAAAAAAACTTCATGGGGCTCGATATCCTTTTTATATTTTCTTTTTACTTTATATTTTCCCTTATTTTTTTTAAGAAAGAAAAAATTCATATAACGAAAATCTTTTAAAGAGATAAAATCCGATTAAGGCCAATACAAGATTATATGCTATTTTTATCAAGAGCGATAAATCAAAAGAGAAATGAAAAGAATTAACAAATATCAAAGTAAAACCAAAGAAAAAATCATAAAAAACTAAAGCAAAAACGAAGAGGGGAATAAAGTAAATTAAAGGGTGCTTTTGGGGTCTCTCTTTTAGAATAATTCTAGACCCCTTAAAAATAAGACTTATAGCAATTAATGTCAAAATCAAAGCGCCTATAAATGAATTGGAATAAATATCCAAAAAGAATCCTCCTATACCCGCTGTTAAGATTCCTAACTTTTTAACCGGGTCTTCAAAAAAATTAAAGATGGAAACTAAAACTAAAATTAGATTAGGAAAAACACCCCAAATACTAAAATGAACAAGAAAACTTGTCTGAATCAAGGTCAGGATAAAAAGAATTAAAATTATAATCAATATTTTTTTCATAAAGAAACATGTTGAGATGGTCTCACAATTATTAAACCGTCCCATTTAGTATTGTTTTTTAAATAAGAATTTAATTCTTCATCAATCACTCTTTTTTCTTTTTGAGAAGCATGTCTTAAATAAACCTTAGAATTATCCTTTGATATTATTCCCACATGGGTTACATCCAATTCTTCTCGATTAGAATAAAAACCAATAAAATCTCCTTTTTGCAAACTAGATATATTCTCTAAAAAAACTTCTTTGGGTAAAAAACATATTCTTTGATTAAGGGGATTAATTCTCTCAATTAAATGTTCTCCGTTTTCTTTCTGATTAATTTTTTTTGTTAGACAAATTGAACCTTCAATGTCTTGGCTGACATCAGAAAGATAATTAGAATTATTTTTTATCCATTGACTAAAGAAATGATTCCTTTTCTTAAAATTAATATCTCCCAATTGGTATCTTACCAACCTCAATTTTCTATAAAAATCATTAATATCACTTGATAGTGCAAAAGATAAAATATAGTCCAAAAAGGTAAAACAATCAACACCAGCTAAATTTATGACAAGCTTTTCATTTAAATTTTTATCTCCAATTAGGGTGTTGGCTTCATAATAAGTACCAATAAATTTTCCCGAGATATAATCTATTCTATCAGATATTCTTTTGTGTCGTTTTGACTCAAAAATAAGGTTGTTTAAAGAATCATTTTCCCATTCCCCCAAGTCAATAATTATTTGATCATCTAAATTAGAGGAATTATAGTTCTCAAAATAAATATCTAAAGATAATTCTTTTTCAATTAGAAAAATTTGGAAAATAACAATCAGAAAAACTAATATTAGAAGAAATTTAAACCAATCTTTAATATTTACCTTCAAAAATTAGTAATGACAAATATATTTTTAATTTTAGAAATGTTAAAAAAAGGTTCTATTTCGGCTCTTTGAAAAGGTTTAATATCTTCTCTTTTCACTTCTTTTATTCTCCCAACTAAAATACCTTGAGGAAAAACACCACTCAAAGAAGACGTTATAACTTTATCTCCCTTCTTAATTTCAACCCCCGTTGGAATAAAATCTAAAAAGAGACTTAAGGTACCTTGTCCTTTTACCACTCCTGAAATATCTTTATCTTGAATTTCAGCGTCAAAAACGCTCTCTTTGTTTGAAATCAACATAACCTTAGAGAACTTCTTATTAACTTCCTCTATTCTCCCAATTAAAACTTTACTTTCAGTTACAACCGGAAATTCTTTTTCAATACCGTCTTCTTCTCCTTTGTTTATTAAAATAAAATCTTGGTCTACATCTTTACCAATCAACTGAGCAAATTTTAATTTAAAATCCTCTTGCAGTCCAATATCGAGAGCTTCTCTTAAAATTTCATTCTCTTTCTTTGTTTCTTTCAAAAGAGAAACTTTTGTCTTCAATCTATTAATTTCAACTTTGAGTTTTTCGTTTTCTGTTTGTAAACTTCTAAAATCTAAAACTGTTTTTTCAAAACCAGATATGCTTTTGCCCCATTCCCAAAGGGTTCTTTGGATGGGTGAGGAAAAGAAATAAAAAACTCCTCTGGTTTCTTTTCTAAAAAAATTCAGCGAGAAAATAATTAAAATTATAACAATTAAAATTATGGTTTTTTTTGTCTTCAAAAATTTCATAAAACTTATTTCATTATACAAATTTTAAAGCAAAGAAAAAAGGCGCTCAGGTGGCGGCTACCTACTTTCGCAGGAAAACTGCTATCATCGGCCTCGGAGTATTTCACTTCTGTGTTCGGAATGGGAACAGGTGGGACAACTCCAGTATAGCCGCCACCAAAACGCCTTTTAAAACACCTAAAATCTGTATCTATAGGAAAGAAAATTTATGACTTATTAGTACTCCTTGGCTAAATCCATTGCTGAACTTACACCTGGAGCCTATCAACCTTGTGATCTTCAAGGGGTCTTAGAGTCCTAATCTTGAGGTGGGCTTCGCGCTTAGATGCTTTCAGCGCTTATCCCTTCCCAACTTAGCTACCCAGCAATGCTGCTGGCGCAACAGCTGGTAGACCAGAGGTTAGTTCATCCCGGT
>CAYZYK010000032.1:0-4909 GCA_964482615.1 uncultured Candidatus Saccharibacteria bacterium | reverse complement strand
ATTCATTGATCCCTCTTCATTTACTATTATGCAGTTAATTCCAATACTGTGCATTATAATTATAGGCGGGCTGGGATCACTTAAAGGAACTTTAATTGCCACAGTAATCTTAGTTTTATTGCCGGAGCCATTAAGATTTATCGGTTTTCCGTCATCTATAGTTGGTCCGGCAAGGCAAATGATTTATGCTTTATTTTTGCTTTTAATATTAATTAAAAAACCTAAAGGATTATATGGCAGAATCGAATTGGAGTAATATTCTCCGCGTAAAAAATCTTAAAAAATATTTTGGAGGAATTAAGGCGGTAGACGGCTGTAGTTTTAATATTGAAAAAGGGAAGATAACTGCTTTAATTGGGCCCAATGGAGCAGGGAAGAGTACGGTTTTTAATGTTGTTTTAGGTATATTAAATCCTGATTCCGGAAAAATTATTTTTAATGGAGTAAATATTTCTAAAAACAAGCCGGAAAATATTTCCAAATTAGGAATTTCACGACTGTTTCAGCAAGCCCGATTATTTAACAATTTAACAGTTAAAGACAATTTGTTTTTGGCAATAAGTTATGAAGATACAAAAATTTTATCTGCATTTGCTAAACCCTCAAAGGATAAAGAAATGAGGTTTGAAAAAAAAGTAGATGAAATGCTAAAATTAGTGGGGATGGAGAGGTTTAAAAATGAAACTGCCAGAGAATTGAGTTATGGGCAAAAAAGATTAGTTGCCCTAACAAGGGCAGTTCTAAATCCTCATAAATTTTTAATGTTAGATGAGCCAGTAGCAGGAGTTAACCCCAAATTAAGAAAAACAATTTCCAAATTGCTGATAAAATTAAAAAAGCAGGGAGAAACCATTTTGCTTATTGAACACGACATAAATTTTGCCTTTAAAATTGCTGATAAAGTTATTGTAATGGACAAAGGCAAAATCCTTGCCCAAGGAACCCCAAGCCAAATAAAAAACAACTCCCAAGTACTAGAGGCGTATTTAGGGGAATAGATGGAAATTTTATACAAGGAAATATTGACACGATGGAATAATTCGTATAAAATTATACCAATGAAGGGAACGTTAAATCAGGCGACAATTATTAAAAAATTAAAGCAAGAAGGGATTTCTCTTTTTACCCCCTCTGATTTTAAAAAAATTTTTCAGATTAAAAAAGAAAATACTGCCTACAAGAGTTTAGAGAGATTAACTCAAAAAGGAATTTTAAAGAGATTAATTAAAAAGAAATACCTTTTTACTTTTTCAGAAAGCGATGATTTCCAAATCGCCAATTTTTTATATTCTCCTTCTTATATTTCTTTGGAATCTGCATTATCTTTTTATGGAATAATCACTCAATTTCCTTATCAAATTGCTTCAATTACTCCTAAAAAAACAAAAACAATTAAAACTTTGGGCAAAGAATTTTCTTATTCTCACATTAAGCCAGAATTATTTTTTGGCTTTGAGAAAAAAGAAAAATTTTTGATTGCTTTTCCAGAAAAAGCTCTTTTTGATTATCTTTATCTTTGTTCAAAGGGATTAAGAGGTTTTGAAAGAGATGATTTTGATTTAAAGATGATAGATAAAAAGAAATTTCTTTTTATTTTGAAGAAAACTAAACAAGAAAAATTAAAAAAATTTCTAAAATTATGATTGATAATACTCAATTAGAACAACTTTCCCAATATTTTAAGATTGATAAATTTACTATTTTTCGGGAATATTTGCAGATTTTGTTTTTAAATTATCTTTACAAAGAAAAGCTGGCTGAAAAAATTTACTTCAAAGGAGGAACCTGCCTTCATCTCTGTTATAATTCTCCAAGATTTTCAGAGGATTTGGATTTTTCAACTACTCTTTCTGAGAGAAAAATTAAAGATTTACTAAAAAGAATAATGAAAAATTTTCAGTTAGAAATTCCAGAGGCAAAATTGAGTTTTGTTTATCGGGGTAAAAAATCTCTAAGATTTAGATTAAAGTACGAAAGTAAATTTTTGAAATATCCTCAAACAATAAGATTGGACTTTTCTTTAGAAAAGATTTTTCTTGAGCCAAATATCTTTTCTTTAAAGACAAAATTCCCAATTGCTTTTTTCTCTTTGGTTTCTTGTGAAAAGGAGGAAGAAATTTTAGCAGAAAAAATAAGAGCATTTCTTTGGCGAAAAAAAGGAAGAGACATTTTTGACTTGTGGTATCTTTTAGACAAGGGAATAAAAGTCAATGAAGAACTTTTAGAAAAAAAATTCAAAATAATGAATTTAAAATTTGATAAAAATTCTTTTTTTAAAAAAATCAAAAACTATCCAGAAAAGAAAATTTATCTTGATTTAGCAAAATTCCTACCTGCTAATTATCGAAAAATCACTCCCAAGTTAAAGGAAAGATTAATTTCTCTTTGGGTTTAAGTTTTCCCCCAAACCCTTGATTTTTTTAAACTATTAGAATATAAATAAAGGTCGGTAATAAATAATTAACAATTAAGCAAAATAAATCTATGTCCAAAACATTAAAAATTATCTTAGGTGTTGTAGTTTTAGTAATTATTGTTGGCCTAATTTTTGTATTTGGTGGAGAAAAGGAAGAAAAAGAGATGATTAAGATTGGGGTAGTTGGGCATTTTACCGGCGAATATGCAACTTACGGCGTGCCAATGAAAAATGCGGTCAAACTTGCGGTAGAAGAAATAAACAAAAACGATGGAATAAATGGACAACTTATAGAATTAATTATTGAAGACGATTTAGGTAATTCCACCAACGCAGCTTCAGCAGTAAATAAGCTAATCAATGTTGATGGTGTCAATTATATTATTTCTGCTCAAGGTAGTGGTGCTACTTCTGCAATTACTCCTATTGCGCAAAGCAATAAGCGCATCTTAGTGATTACCTTGGCATCTGCACCCGGATTAACTAACGCGGGAGAATATGTTTTTCGATCCGTTCCATCTGATGCGTATCAAGGAATAAAAATTGCTGATTTTATTGATAGTTCGTTGTCTGCTCGCAAAGTAGCTGGTCTGTATGTCAATGATGCTTATGGCGTAGGAATTAGAGATGTAGTGCAAAAGAATATAAAGGCAAGGTTGGGAGTACAGGAGATATTTAGTAGCAGTACCAGCGATTTTAGAAGTCAGCTAATGAAAATAAAGAACGACAAGGCTGATGTTTTAGTTTTGGTTTCCAGAAAAGAAACCCCAAGCATATTAAAACAAATCAAAGAATTAGATTTGGATGTTAAAATTGTGGGTTCGGAGACAGTTAAAGACGATGAAATCTTGAAGGAGTCTGGCAATTCCGCAGAAGGCATTTACGCCGCTTTTATGGCCCAACCAAAAGATAAAAATTATATTGATTTTGCAAATAAATATAAAATGAAATTTAATAAAGAGCCTTCAACTTACAGTATGTATGCATACGATGGACTCATAGCATTAGCGAAGGCAATTAGAAGCGGAAAAGGCAATGTTGAAACTGTAAAAAGAACTTTACTGGGCATTACCTTTAATGGCGCTAGTGGTTATTTTACTTTGAATGAACAACGAGAAAGGACAGGGGTAGAGTATATAATTTATGTAGTCAAAAACGGCCAGTTTGTGCTATTAGAAAATTATTAATTTCTAACGGGATAAATGCCATACGAAGATTAAAGATTTAAGATTTAAGATTAGAGTTTAAAAGTCGGCTTAAATCTTACAACTAACAACTTAAATCTAATCTATGTCCAAAACATTAAAAATTATATTAGGCATCGTGGTTTTAGTAATTATCATAATATTGATAGTGACATTCTATAAACCTACACCCAAGGGGACGGTTAAGATTGGAGTATTGACTGCTTTGACAGGCAATATGGCTGAATATGGAAATAATATAAAAAATGGTATAGAACTAGCGGTTGAAGAAATAAACGGAGGAGGAGGGATTAACGGAAGACAGATTGCATTGTTTTACGAAGATAGCAAGTGCGAACCAATGGAAGCAGTAAATGGTTTTAGTAAACTTGCAGACACTCAGATGCTTAATATTGTTTTAGGAACATTATGTTCTGGCGAGACCTTAGCTATTGCGCCAATAGCGAACGAAAAGAAAATTTTAGTAATTTCTGCCGGTGCTTCTAGTCCGGAAATTACTGAGGCTGGTGATTATATTTTTAGAGTATACCCATCTGATGATTATGAGGCAGGAGTTGCGGCTGATATAATTTTTAATAAATTAAATAGGTCAGAAGTTTCTATAATTTATTTAAACAATGACTATGGTATAGCATTAAGAGATGTTTTCAAGAAGAAATTCGTTGCAATGGGTGGTAAAATTTTGAACGAAGAATCTTACTTACAGAATAGTAAAGATTTCCGAACTCAGCTGACCAAAATAAAAGAGAAAAATCCCCAACTAATATATATTATTGGTTATCCTATAGAGGGAGGATTATTGATTAGACAAATAAAAGAATTGGGAATTAATACACTAATATTCGGTTCTTCTGGTCTTAAGGCAAATGATTTTATTAATAAAGGAGGCGGAGCTGCGGAGGGGATGATTTTGGCAGCTCCCAGCGAAGTTTCTAGCGGAAAAAGACAAGAATTTGTTAAAAACTATGAAAGGAAATTTTATTTAAATCCGGGCCTTGCTTCTGACATGGCTTATGATTCAGTATATATTTTGAAAGAAGCTTTAACTAATACAAAAAATATAGAAGAAATAAAAAACAACTTATACAAGATTAAAGAATTTGAGGGAGCAAGCGGTAAATTTGGGTTCGATTCAAACGGAGACAGGGTTGGTTTAGAATATGATTTATTAATCATCAAAAACGGACAATTTGTCCCATTAGAAAATTATTAATTTCTAACGGGATAAATGCTATACGAAGATTAAAGATTTAAGATTTAAGATTAGAGTTTAAAAGTCGGCTTAAAT
>CAYZYK010000031.1:0-5015 GCA_964482615.1 uncultured Candidatus Saccharibacteria bacterium | reverse complement strand
GTTGATACAAAATAAACTGCTACCATTCTCGCTCAGAGGGCGAGTAAGAAAAAGGCCACGCAGCAAATCAGAAATGCAGCCGGACGGCAAAAATTTACTTTTCAGATCTTTAGGAATTTAAATTTATTATTCGTGTTAAGATAGGTAATATGAACAAAATAGAAAAAATAATTAAAAAAATAAAGGCCTTAGATAAAAAAGAAAAGACATCCTTAGTTGCCATTGATGGAAATGGTGGTTGCGGCAAAACTACTTTAAGCAAAATTATTAAAAAATCTGTGCCTAAAGTAAATGTAATGAGAAGAGATCTCTATCCATCGCCTCACTCTAAAGATCAAAATTTTGATGCAAAGTATCTTCGTAAAGAAATTTTATTACCATTAAAGCAAGGTGTGAACGTTTCTCCGCAAATATATCATTGGCCAAAGAAAAAATTTGTTCAAGGCGGAGAAATAGCGGCTAAAGGAGTAATTATTTTAGAAGGTACTTTGTCAATGCATAAAGATCTTATAGACCTATACAACTACAAAATTTGGATAGAATGCCCGTTTGAAACGGGCATGAAAAGAGCGCTAAAACGAGACAATAATGCCTACAAAGATAAATGGATGAATGTATGGATCCCAAGAATGAAAAAATATATAAATGCACAAAATCCAGCTGAGAAAGCAGATATTGTTATTAACTATAAGGATATACCTAAAGTAGAATAAATCACTTCTTTTCCCCATCCTCACCCTGAGTCTTTACACTTGGCGGCGAAGCCGTTTAAATCGCAAAAGGAAAAAATAAGATAAAGCGGAGGCGCGAAGCGCCGGAGCAAGCGAGGCACGCTACAGCGGGCCGAGCTCACCTTTTAGACGAGTTCGAATTTGGGTATAATGACGGCACCGAGTCAAACTCGGCTACGCAGTTTTTGATAAGAAAGTTTTTTCTGAACCGCGAAAGGTGATTTTTTGCTTTTTAAGAAAAACGTTCTCCTGTTGTAATCCGCAATCAATCAAATTGCTATAATCAAACACATGACCAATTCCAGCGATTTTTTAAATTTTAGAAAAAAATGGAAATTAAAAATCATTTTGCTGAAAAAATTAATTTTGTTGTAAAAGGCAACACTAAATCAAATAGAAATCTTGTGTTTGTGCATGGTTTTGGAACTGATAAAAATGGAGGGGCGGATATTTTTGTTGATTTTTCTAAAAAACTAAAAGATGACTTTAGAATTTTTAGGTTTGATTTCCCGGGATATGGAAAAAGTGAAGGGAAACAGGAAGATGTCAATTACAGAAAACAAGCGAATGATTTAAAGTCCGTTCTGGATTGGGTCAACGAAAATTATAAAGGTGAAATGAACATATTGGCTCATTCACTGGGTTGTTTCGTAACGGCTCTTTTGTCTCCTAAAAATATTAAAAAAACTATTTTTTCAGCGATACCAAACCACAACACAGAGTACATAATCAAATTCCTACAAGACAGAATCAAAGAAAAAGATGGAAAAGTTGACGAGAAAGGGATATCAATTTATCCAAGATCTAGCGGAGAAGTTCAAAAAATTGGCAAAAAATTCTGGCAGGAGCTAAAAAAATTCGAACCGTTAGAAAGTATAAATAACTATGCCAAGAAGACAAATCTTATTATTATTCATCCTACTCAAGACGACATCGTTGGTAATAAGTTTATCGAAAAATACAAAGAAATTAATAACACTAAATATATTGAAACAAACGGCGATCACAATTATTCAAATATAAAAGATCGAAGAAAAGTGATTGCTATCGTCAGCGAATTTTTAGACTAATTCTTCTGCAAAAATGTTTTTACAATAACCTAATCTCGCCCAGAAGGCGAGTAGTACAAAGGAAAAAATAAGATAAAGCGGAGGCGCGCAGCGCCGGAGCAAGCGAGGCCAAGTCATACTTGCCCGAGCTCACCTTTCAAACGAGTTCGAATTTGGATATAAAGACGGCACAAAATATTTTTTAGATCTCTCGTGGGCAAAAAAACAATCTAGAGAAGGATCTTAGATCATAATAAGTTAACTCGCAAAATTATATATTAATAAATCCATCTGAGGTTCATCGTCAACTTGCTGTTCGGTTAATCCAATAAATCTGAAACCATTCTCTTCATAAAATTTACGTGCATTAGAAGTTTGAACAATTATATGGATCGCCATTTCTCGTGAAGCAATATTAATTAATTTATTTAATAATGCTGTTCCTAGCCCTTTTCGACGGCTTTCTTTAGCTATAGCTAAAGCTGTTATATTAAATATCTTTCCACCTTCTTTATGAGTTACAAAAGCATCCTCATTTAATTTTGGTTCTCTCATCTCACGCCACTTTTCCGATGTTATATATCCCCTAATTTGTTTCTTAATTTCAAGCACGAAACAACCTTTTTTAAAAACTTTAATTCTTTGTTTAAAAACTTCTGGGCCCTCATGTGTTCCATAATTAATAAAACAAGATCTATCTAAATTAACTATTTGTTGCAGATCTCTCAATTCTGCACTCCTTATTCTAAAATCCATTCGTCCAGTTTTTCTTGTGCTTTTAAATAATTTAAAAGTTTAATTTTTTTATTTAAATATAAATAACTTTGAGGTGGGTGGAAATTAAGAAATTTTATTCGCAAATAATCCAAACTCACTGATTTAAAAGTAACTAACCGTTTTATTGGGATCACATAACCGTAATCTAAATCTGACATATATTCGTAAATTTCTTGTCCTATACCTGAAACTTGTTTTTCTGCTACTTCAGCAATTTTTTTTGGTGTGTCTATAATGGGAACACCGAAATCAATAAAAGAGGTAATTTTTTTAGTGGGGGCCGTAATATACAAATATGCTCGACCGGGTTCGTCGATAAATTTTCTTCTATATTCGAACTTTTTTATTCCTGATTTGATCTGATCAAAGTATTTTTTATCAAGACTTATTAAGAGTGTTGTTGTCATTTTTGTTTTAATAAGAGATTAAAATAATCAACTGAATAATCTCTAAACAATCTTTTGGGTTCTTTTACCCATAATACTACTTCTTCCCAAAACCGGTTTAAACCCGGTTCTCCTCTTTTAGAAAGAAATTTACTGAAATTAACAAATTCTTCGGGCAAATAGCTATACATTTCTGTTTGAATATAAACTGACTTTGAAAATTTAGCGCCAGACCAATCAGTTATTAGAGGGGAATAAAAATGAAACGGAAATTGATGATATTTATAACCCAATAAAGCCAGTCCTCGACAAAAAACACTAAGCGCCCAAACACCTGACCAATCATTTCCATCAACCATAATACTAATTGCGTTCTCTCGTGAATCTTCCTCAATAAATAATGCACCTTGCAAAACATCTGTTATCGGAGTATTTGTGTCAAAATAGTCTTTGGAATCTTCCGAGAGAAGTGCCTCAAATTCTCCATGGTTAAAACAGAAATTCTTTAAAATATAATTTCCGCTATCTAGTTTAGATATCGTTAGATTAACCCCTGATTTATCAATATAACCACATTTAGGACATTGAATTCTAATATGTAGTCGATTGCTTGAAGGATTCAATACCCTTATGAATTTTTCCTTTCTATTTAATATCTTCTTTAAATTTTTTCTTACGAACGGGTTTTTTTGATATTGCGAGAAAGGTCTTATACTATAAGAGATACCTGAAACTTTTTTTAGATAATCAAATAACTTCCGATAAACACGCATATATTTTTCACTAATCGACATATCGTCTTCTTTCTCTTGGCTAATACTCCTTGAATAAATTATCCCATCTTTTTTAATTTTCTTCGCTGGTGCGTTGTCGATTTCTTCAAATTTTATTTCTCCTAAAATGTTGTAATGGTCACCAATATGTTTTGCTAAAGCAAAAGATGTCATTATTGTCATTACTGTACCTAAGTGAGGATAGCTATTAGGTTGAGAGGCACAATGGACATTAACTTTCGTTTTCCCTCCCGCATAGTCTTTCAGAAGATCAACTATATCGTTGGTAAGGTGTGCAATTCCTACTGGAGGAAACATAACTGTGTCTAAACTTTGGGGACTCTCTTCATTAATATTCATATTACTTCCGTTATTATTATATTTTACTCAAAGGGCTTTCGACTTTCAATGTAGTTCATTTCTTAATTATTTGAAGCTGCCTACTCACATTTTCGCCCAAAACTGCGTATTGTGGCGAATCCGAATTTTGGAGTAAAGACGGCACCGAGTCAAACTCGGCTACGCAGTTTTTGATAAGAAAGTTTTTTCTGAACCGCGAAAGGTGATTTTTTGCTTTTTAAGAAAAACGTTCTCCTGTTGTAATCCTCTATAAAATACAATTGTTATAATATTCTCATGCGCACAAAATTTAGCCAAAAAGTTCTAGAAAAACTAGTTCACGAAAAGCTTTCAGGTGAAGTAAATATATCTCCTGCAACTCATGGAATCTCTACCAATATCTATAAAGTTAAAAATAAAGATAAAATTTATTACTTACGAATAAGTGAAAGTGAAAATCAAAGTTATGAACCAGAAGTTATTGCCCATCAAAAAATATTAGCTAAAGGAGCTAAAATCCCTCAAATAATTTACCATCGGAATTACTGCCCAGAAATAAACAACAGATCATTCATTATTACTAAACAAATAAAAGGTAAACCTGTTAGTAGTTATTCTAATTGGCAAAAATTAAAAAAGGTTTTTATTAAAGCAGGAGAAGATTTAGCCAAAATAAATTCAATCCCGGTAAATGGATTTGGATGGATTAATAGAAGCAGTGAAAATCATAAAGAATTTCAAACATTGAAAGGCCCTTATCACACATACGTACAATTTTGTTTCAAAAGCTTCAAGAAAAATCTAAAATTTTTGGTTAAAAGAAATATTTTAAGTAAAAAAGAGGCAAATACAATTTACAAACTGGAAAATCAATTTAAAAAATTTTTGAATTATAATCAAGCACATTTAAGCCATGGAGATTTTGATGTAACACATATTTATTGTAATCAAGGTAAATAT
>CAYZYK010000030.1:0-5951 GCA_964482615.1 uncultured Candidatus Saccharibacteria bacterium | reverse complement strand
GAACACCTTCTTGGTAAGAAGGAGGCCGTGGGTTCAATTCCCACTCTGGGCTCATTAAAAAATAAATTAAAACCATGCCTAAAAAAGATTTCGTAAAACTTAAATGTGAAAAATGTGGAAGAATTAATTATTTTGCTCACAAATCAAAACAGCAAGGAAAAGAAGATGGTAAGTTAGAATTGAAGAAATTCTGTAAGTGGTGTAAAACACATACTCCTCATAAAGAAGGCAAAAAATAATATGAAAAAAGACAAAGTTAGCTTAAGTGAATATCAAAAAATCTGCAAAAAAACTGCTAGGAAATTCAAAGATAAAGAAAAAGAGATTATGACTTGGGGGTTAGGAATTACAGGAGAAGCAGGTGATTTAGCGGGTTGTATTAAAAAAACATACACCCATGATAATGATCAGAAAGAAGGAATAAGAGAGAACTTAGGAGATGTTTTGTGGTATGGTGCTATGATTTGTAATTATTTTGATTGGAATTTTGAAGATATTTTAAAAGAAAATATTGAAAAACTTAACAAAAGATACCAAGAGGGTTTTACAGAGAAAGAAGCTCGCAGAGGAGGAACAAAAAAAGACTGGTTAGAATAAAAGGGTCCGTAGCTCAACTGGCAGAGCACTGGTTTCCAAAACCAGCGGTTCCGGGTTCAAATCCTGGCGGACCTGCAAGTTTTAATTAAACTTATGGCAAGGGAAAATAACAAAAAACCAATTGATTCTTCTCTGTATAAAACAGCTTCCATAACAGATTTGATTCTTTTTGGTATTCATTCTGTAAATTTTAAAAAAGAAAAGTGTACTTTTGAAAGATTGCAAAAAGAATGTTTTGAATTATTTCCCAAAGTGTTCAGTTTTTCTGAGCATTCTAATTGGCCCGATTCCCGAAAATTAGACAGGCCCCTTCGTACTTTAAGAAATAAGAATTTAGTTGAGGGCAACCCAAAAACTACTTTCTCTTTAACAAAAAAAGGTAAAAAGAGGGCCTTGGAGACAAGAGAAAAATTAAAACAAGGTAAATTATTATAAAATTATGACAAAACCTAAAAACAAAAAGAAAATAAAGATAAAAATAAGGGACGAGCAAACAAAAGGGTCTTATGCTAATTTTATGAGGGTTTCACATACCAGGGAGGAATTTGTTTTGGATTTTGCCAACATAGTTCCTCCTCAAGGGATAATAACTTCAAGGATTATCACCAGCCCAGGACACTTCAAAAGGATCATTGGAGCTTTACAAGAAAACCTTAAATTATATGAACAAAAATTCGGCAATATTGAGGAAGCAAAAACCCCAGGTAAAAGAGAAATAGGTTTTAAAGTCCAAGAAAAAGAATAAAAATGAAAGTTTCAGAAGCAATTAAAAAAAGAAGAAGCGTAAGAAGCTATAAAAAAGATCCTGTTCCAGAAGATAAATTAAATAAAATTCTGGAGGCTGCAAGATTAGCCCCTTCAGCACATAATGCTCAAGATTGGAAATTCGTTGTTGTTAAAGAAGAGAAAAAAAGAAAGAAGATAGCTGAAACATCCGGCCAAAGATTTATTGCTGAAGCTCCGGTTATAATAGTTGCTGTTGCTCAAGACCCAGATAAAATAATGAGTTGTGGCGTTCCACAATATGCAGTTAATTTAGCTATCGCTTGTGACCATATAACTTTGCAAGCAGTAGAACTGGGTCTTGGGACATGTTGGATTGGAGCTTTCCCTCAACAGGGAATAAAAGATATTTTGGGAGTTCCAAACAGATATAAGATTGTAGCTCTTTTGCCTCTGGGATATCCCGCTGACAGTCCGGGAATAAAATCAAGAAAAGAGATTGATGAAATAGTAAGATATGAAAAATTTTTTTAAAATATGTTTTTTGAAATTATTAAAATATTCTTTGTTCCTAGTGTTTTTCTTTTTATTTTTTTCGTTTTGGGACTCTTTTTTATTTTTGCTATCTGGTCGCTTAAATGGAAGAAATTGGGAATAATTCTCCTTATTTTCTCCATTATTTTTTACTATATTTTCTCTATTACCCCAACAGCTGATTTATTTCTTTTTCCTTTAGAAAAAAAATACAATTCCCAAGAAGAAACAGAGACAGCAGATATTATTGTTTTGCTCACTGGAGGCGCAAAAGGGGGAAATTTCCCCCTGGAGAGCTCTTTATCTGAAAGTAGTTTGAAAAGAGCAGTTAAAACAGCCCATTTATATCTTGAAAAGGAACAAAAACCTAAGATTATAATCTCAGGTAATGATTCTTTTTCTAGAAAGAGCGAGGCTTCTCTTGTTTCTGAATTTCTTCAATCTTTTAATATTCCAGAGCAAGATATTGTTTTAGATCAAGAATCAGAAAATACTTATCAATCAGCAAAGAATGTTAAAAAAATAGTAGGAGAAGAACCTTTCTTGTTAGTCACTTCAGCATCTCACATGTTAAGGTCAATCTATCTTTTTAAAAGTTTTGAAGCAAATCCCGTTCCGGTTCCTTGTGATTTTAGGGCAATTCCCGAGGGAAGATATATCTGGAGATATGATGCTTTTGATTTTTTTCCTAATCCCTCAAATCTTGAAAAAGTTAATTTAGCTTTTCATGAGTATCTGGGTTTTTCTTTTTATTATCTAATTAATTATCTCATTGGATCTATTTGAATTTAAACAAATAAAGGCTTTTGAAAAACAAAAGCAAGATTTTTCTTGTTTTTTTGTTTTGTTCTTGAGTTGACTGTTAGTCGTTTTTGTTCTAATATATAATAAGTTCTTTGACAGAATGCTCAGCGTTCCTGCGTTTTCTTCACCCCTTAAAGGAGAGAAAGATGAAAGGACAAACAGGAAGGGAGCTGTTTATACTCGGTGTGGCAAGTAACCCAGCTGAGTATAGGGGAATTGAAACAGAAAAGAAGGCAGAAGATGCCCTTCGATATTTTAGAGATAGAAAGACATCTTTTTGGGACGGAAGGATTATAGAAGAGTTCAGGTCAACCATGCATTTTAGTTCTTCTGATATGCAGGGAATTGATTTTATTGTTGTTTTTGAAACTCCAGACGGGGAAAGGGAAGTGTTGGACTTGCAAGTTAAATCCAGATGGAGTTTACAAGAGCAACGCAGTTATGGCGCTCGTGGTATCTGCTATGTCGCTATCTGGCAAGAAGAACACGGAGACGAAGCAAGAGATAGGGTTGCTGTAGCAATAGCTAATTTCTTGAGAATACAAGATGAGATAAGAAGAAAAAGAGAAGCTAATATATGGCAGAAAATATGGAGGTTTTTCCGAGAGAAAATACTAAGAAGAAAAGAACCAAAAAAAATAAAGAAAATGCGTTGTAAGGGATGTAAGCGTTTTTTTTATACATCCTTTTTGCCAGAGGGATGTCCTAATCCTTATTGTGGAAGCGAAAAATCGGGTGAATTCCAAATTCTGCCTTAAAAGACAACAGGCAAGTAGGGTGTCAGAGTTTTCTGACACCGTTTTTTTTTATTCTTTCTGTTTGTGTTTGAAAGTCATTTAAATTATAATCTTATATATGTCTCTTATTGATTCTTTAATTAAACAAAAATGGCTTAAAACAGATAGAATTATTGATGCTTTTGAGAAAATAAAAAGAAAGGACTTTGTGCCAAATGGTATGGGAGGTTCAGCTGAACTGGACACAGCCTTACCTATAGGTTATGGTCAGACAATTTCACAACCTTTAGTTGTTGCTTTTATGTTGGAGCTTTTGGAGCCCGAACCCGGAGATAAAATTTTAGACATTGGCTCGGGTTCTGGTTGGACCACCGCTTTATTAGCTGAAATTGTCGGGGAAAATGGCAAGGTTGTTGCTATGGAAATAATACCGGAACTAAAAGAATTTGGTGAAAAGAATACAGCTAAATATAATTTTGTTAAAAAGGGCCAAGCTGAATTTATTTGTGCTGACGCAACAAAAGGGTATAAAAAGGAAGCTCCTTTCAATAAGATTTTAGCTTCAGCTGCCTCACAAAAGGAAATTCCTCAACAATGGAAAAAACAATTAAAAACCGGGGGTAGAATTGTGACACCAATTTCTTCTTCAATCTGGCTTTTTATAAAGAAATCAAAAGGAGAATTTTATTCCAAAGAATATTCCGGTTTTGCTTTTGTTCCTTTGGTAAACAACAAAGAAAAAAAATGAAAATTCCTGCAAAAAGAAAAAAAATTACCTTATTTTTACTCTCTTTTGTTTCTGTTCTGTTGGTTTTTTATCTTTTGCTTGGTTTTTACTTTCCCAAGAATAAAGAAGTTAATATTTCAGAAATTATTGAAATTAAAAGAGGAGAATCAGTAACAGAAATCGCAGAAAAACTAAAAAAGGAAGATTTAATCAGAAACAAACCTCTTTTTTATTTCTACATATTCTTAACTGAAGACTACAAAAAAATTAAAGCAGGGAAATATCTCATATCTCCTTCAGAAAGTATTTCTCAAATTGTAAAGAAGTTTATTTCGGGTGAAACAGCAAAAAAGAAAATTACTATAATAGAAGGCTGGAATTTAAGAGATATTGGTTGGTATCTGGAAAACAACAAAATAGCTCAAGCAGAAGAATTATTTGAATTGGTCGGATTTCCGGCAATAAATTATTCTGAAGTTATAGATTTACCTCAACCAAAAGATTTCAGTGGCGAGTTTGAGTTTTTGAAAAATAAACCTCAAAATGTCGGATTTGAAGGATATCTTTTCCCGGATACTTATGAGATTTCTTTTGAGGGGGAAATGCAAGATGTTATAAATAAAGCACTTAAAAATTTTGAGAAGAAAGTTATTCAAGGTTTAAAAGAAGATATTTTAAAACAAGAAAAATCCCTTTTTGAAATAATTACTATGGCTTCTCTTTTGGAAAAGGAAGTGAAAACGTTTGAAGAAAAAAAGATCGTTTCTGGTATCCTTTGGAAAAGATTAAATAGTGGAGTTCCTCTCCAAGTTGATGCGACCATAACCTACATTACTGAAAAAAGGACAACAAAAATTCCAAAATCAGATACTGAGATTGATTCTTATTTCAATACCTACAAATATCCAGGTTTGCCTCTCGGCCCTATTTGCAATCCTGGGCTTGAAAGTATTAAAGCTGCGTTGTATCCTGAAAGTAGTGTTTTCTGGTATTATTTAACAACTCCCAGTGGTGAAACTAAATTCAGTCAGACACTTAAGGAACACAACGAAAAAAAGTATAAGTTCTTAAATAATAATTAAATTATATGGCTAGTTTTTGGACCAAAAGAATAACAAGCCCTATTTCCAAAAGTATTACTTTTTTTGTTCTTTTCTGTGTTGTGGGTGGAATTGGGTTTTTAACCAGCAAAAGTATTGAAAATTTCCCCATTGTTTCAACAAGATTTATTATGGAAGAAAATTTAAAAAACAAAAAAATAGCAATAATAATTTCCTTTCGTGATTTTCAAGATGAAGAATATTTTATTCCCAAGAAGATTTTAGAGAAAAGAGGAGCAGAAGTTACAACAGTAAGCACCCAAAGAGGAAAAGCAATAGGGTCTGAGGGCGGTGAAACAGAAGTTAATTTAACTTTACTCGAAATTGAGGTTCCTAATTTTGATGCTGTCTTATTTATTGGTGGCGAAGGAGCGCCCAAATACCTTGATAATGAAACATCCTACAAAATTGCCAGAGAAACTATTTCAGAAAATAAAATTCTGGGTGCTATCTGTATAGCCCCGACTATCTTAGCTAAAGCTGGAGTTCTTTCTGATAAAAAAGCTACTGTTTGGTCCTCTGTTTTAAATAAAAAACCAATCAAAATCTTAGAGGAAAATGGAGCTGAATACCAAGACAGACCGGTAGTTATTGATGAAAATGTTGTAACAGCAGATAGTGCTGGTTCTGCAAAAAGATTCACAGAAAGGGTAATTTCTGTTATGGTAAAATAGGACTGTCAAACCAAAGTAGAAATGTCAGGTTCTTTCCAAAGTAGAAATGTCAGGT
>CAYZYK010000029.1:0-6170 GCA_964482615.1 uncultured Candidatus Saccharibacteria bacterium | reverse complement strand
GCTCCGGGGCTCGGACTCGAACCAAATTAATAATTTTAAATTATCTTAGCTGCGGGGCCTGGACTCGAACCAGGATTAGTTGGACCAAAACCAACCGTGTTACCATTACACCACCCCGCATCAGTTAGATTGACAGGATTCAATTATTGCCATCTCCAAGGGTAATTGTGGAATTGAAGCATATCTTATTTTACCCTCAGCTTCTAAGAACAAATCCAATATTTCTTGAATATCTTCTATTTCAAATTTCTTGCCCTGTTCTTTGAGTTTTTTTAATTCTTCTTTAGTTAACCCCGAAAAAATAGAATCTTGAGAATCAGGATTTATTTTAAAAAGCAAAGATTGGCGAAAATAATGGATCAAAGCTTTGGTAAATTCTTGAATATCAACTCCATTCTCTATTGTTTTGTTTAAAGAAATAAGAGCTTCTTTTGAATTTTTTTCTGAGATAGAATCGATTAACCTTGAAACTTCTTTTGTTTCAACAATTCCCAAAAGCTGTTTTACATCTTCTGTTGTAATTATATCTTTTTTTCCAGAAAAACTTATACATTTATCCATTAAGCTTTCAGCATCTCGGAAAGAACCGCGAGAATTGATAGCAATTAGAGATAAAGCTTCTTTTTCAAATTTAATTTTTTCTTTTTTGGATATAAGTTGAAGTTTTTCAATTATTTCTGGGACTTTTAATCTTCTAAAGTCGAATCTCTGACAACGGGAGATTATGGTTGGAATCATCTTCTGTGGTTCTGTTGTTGCTAAAATAAAGATAGCGTGAGCTGGAGGTTCTTCTAAAGTTTTCAAAAGAGCGTTTGCTGCATCTTTAGTTAATTGATGACACTCATCTATTACAAAGACCTTGTACTTTAATCTTACTGGTGAAAAACGTATTCCTTCTCTTAAATCCCTTATCTCGTCAATTCCTCTATGAGAAGCAGCATCAATTTCAATTAAATCGACCGCGTTGCCTGCCACAATCTCTTTACAAGAGGAACATTTATTACAGGGCTCTGAATCAGACAAATTCTCACAATTAACTGCTTTAGCTAAAAGACGAGCAACTGTAGTTTTTCCACTTCCTTTGGGTCCAGAAAACAAGTAAGCATGGGAAATCATACCAGAAGAGATAGCATTAGTTAAGGTTTGAACCACATGTTCTTGGCCTATTATCTCAGAGAAATTCTGGGGTCTGTATTTTCTATATAGAACTAAATTGGGCATAATTTCAAGAAAGGTTTTCTGTGGTTCTTTTTTTTCTCTTATTATACATTAACCAAAGAAAACTTATTGTCAACAAAACACCGATTAATGTTTGCCAACCAAAATATTTTTCAACAGTAATTCCAGCCTCAGTAGCTAAAAGGACTATTACAGCAGCCATTATAACCCCTGTAGTTATTGAAAGAAAAGCTTTTTTGAAGGGTATTCCAAACAAAAAAGCAATTAAAGATCCCGTCCAAGCACCAGTTACAGGCAAGGGTAAGGCAACAAAAAAGGGCAAAGCTGTTGTACCGTATTTTTTAATCTTAGGGTTGTATCTTCTTCTGGTTCTTTCAAATAACCAAGCAAAGAAACTTTCAAAAATCTTAAATTTTTTAGAAAGAAAAGAAGATACAGGACCCAAAAAAAGAAGGAGAAAAACTACCGGTACCAAGTTACCTATCACTGCTATTGTGTAAACTAAAAATCTATTCAGGTTATAAAGAGTTATTCCTATTGGAATAGCAGCTCGCAGTTCCCCTATCGGGGTCATGGCAAGAAGAAATGTTTTAATTTCAGCAATCAAGTTAAATCAATAAATTATTTTGTGGAAATTATTTCATTTTATCTTATTCTTCTTCTAAATTCAAGATAAGGAAAAGTTAAATTTACTTTCAAAAAATAGTTTAATTTGCTACAATTTATAAAATAGTATGATTATTGGTGTTTTTAAAAAATTCTTAGAAAGAATTGATTATTGGAGAGATAAAATCTTATTTTTCTTTATTAAAAGATTTTGGCCAAAAAGTATTCTCCCTAATCATTTAAGCGTTTTTAAAATCTTTGTGGGGGTAACTTTATTCCTTTTGTTAATTTTTGATTTCAGTTATAAGTTTTTGGTGGTTGGGGTTTTTTGTTTGGGTTTAGGTTTGGATCTTTTTGATGGTTCTGTGGCTCGAGCTTTAAATAAAAAAACTAAACTGGGGGCTTTGCTTGATCCAATAGGAGATAAAGTTTTAATCTTGCCTGTTGCTATTTTCAGCTTGTTTCAACATTATTTCTCAATTTTGCTTTTTGTTCTCGTCCCAAAATTAATTGCAATCTTTGACGCTGTTTATTATAAAGTAAGGGCAAATAAAACAATTGAAGCTAATATCTTTGCTAAAACTAAAATGGTTTTACATTCTGTTGCTTTTGGATTAATTCTTTTAAGATGGCCTTCCTCTGTTTCCGATTTTTCCATTGTTTTAATTTTATTTTCAGTTGTTTTTAGTTTCTTGAGTATTATTTTCCAGTGGTTAGATTTTCAAAACTCTCTTAATCAAAAACATAATTAAAATATTATGCTTAAAATTTTAAATACTTTATCTTCAAAAAAAGAGGTTTTCAAACCAAGAAAGAAAGAAAAAGTTGAGATGTTTGTTTGTGGGCCAACCGTCTATGACTTTTCCCATATTGGCCACGCAAGAACATACATTGTTTTTGATATGATAGCAAAGTACTTGAAACAAAAAGAATATAGCGTTTTTTACTTACAGAATATAACAGACATTGATGATAAAATAATAAAAAGAGCAAAAGAGAAAAATAAAACTCAAAAAGAAATAGCAGATAAGTTCACAAAAGAATATTTAAAAGACATGAAATCTTTAGGGATAAACAGTGTGACAAAGTACGCTAAGGCAACAAATTACATAAAGAAAATAATTTCACAAACAGAGAGATTAATAAAGAAGGGTCTGGCTTATCAAATTGAAGATGGTATCTATTTTAATATTGGAAAGTTTAAAGATTATGGTAAATTGTCTGGTAGAACAGCTCTCAAAGCAGAAGATGCTGTTTCTCGAATTGATGAAACAAAAGAGAAGAAAAATAAAGGAGATTTTTGTTTATGGAAAAAATCAAAAAAAGGAGAACCCAAATGGAAAAGTCCTTGGTTTGAAGGAAGGCCCGGTTGGCATATAGAAGATACAGCAATAACAGAGAATTTTTTCGGACCCCAATATGATATTCATGGTGGAGCACAAGATTTAATTTTTCCTCATCATGAAGCAGAAATAGCCCAAATGGAATCTATCTCTGATAAAAAACCTTTAGTTAAATACTGGTTGCATTCTGGGTTTTTAACAGTTGAGGGTAAAAAAATGTCAAAATCATTGGGTAATTTTATTACCATGCGCGATTTTCTCAAAGAACACTCTTCTCGAGAATTGAGATTATTCGTTTTAAAATCTCATTACCGCTCCCCTATTGATTACAATGAAAATGAATTAAACCAAATTAAAAAAGATTTGAATAAAATTGATGAATTCAGGGGAAGATTAAAAAAAGCAGATGCAAAGATAAAAGAAAAAGACGCTAAGAATTTATTATTTGAAGCGAAAGATAAATTCAGAAAAGCCATGGAAAATGATTTTAATACTCCATCAGCTTTAGCTTCTTTGTTTGATTTAATAAGTAAAACAAATAAACTTATTGATGAGAAAAAACTAAACAAAAAAGACGCTAAAAATATTTTAAACTTTTTAAAAGAGATTGATAAAGTATTTGGTTTTTTATTTCCTTCTGAAAAAAAAGAAAAAATACCAAAAAAAGTATCCATGCTAGTTAAAGAAAGAGAAAAACAAAGAAAAAAAGGAAACTGGCAAAAAGCAGACGGAACAAGAAGAGAGATTGAATGTTTAGGATACAAGATTAAAGATACAAAAAAAGGTCCCGAAGTTAGACCATTTTAACAAAAAAAAGCATGCCCACGGCGTAAATGCAAAACGCCGTGGGCATTTAGATTGGGTTAGAACCCGATGGCTCTTCTTGTGTGCAGAAGATGCCGGGCTCTCTGGGTGAGCTCTTGTGCTTGGACGGGGTCGTTGTCGCGGATCTCTTCTACCTCTTCCAGGAGACGACCGATGTGAGTCAGTGGATGTTCGGGGCCGATTTCTCCGTTCCCCTCACATCCCTCACACAACACAGGATAGAAAACAATGTTTCCTGTGTTATAGTCTCTCAGACCCACAACATGGCCGGTGTCTGCAACAACCACCGCGCTGCCTCTTTCTTGGAGCGGATACATCATTTTCGCTCCCCTTCCTGGGAAAAAAGTTAAAGAACAACTCTTTGATTCTTTTCTATTGTATCACATATATATTATATTGTCAAGAGTGATAAAGAAAAGCCCCACGATAAATTACGTGGGGGTTATTGGGGAAGATGTTTTTGAATAATTTCAGCAATTCTGAGATGATTACATTTTTTGGCGTAATCGATAGGGGTCATTCCATGATCATTTTTAATTCTCAGATCAGCGCCAGCTTCAATTAATATTCTTGCTATTTTTTCTCTCCCAAAAGCTGCAGCAAAATGTAGAGGTGTGTTTTTGTGAGTGGGTTCTGGTTCGCTAACATCTATTTCCCCTGATTCTATTAAAAGTTTAGCAGAAACTGTTCTACCTTCTATTATTAGTCGATGCAAAAGCGGCAAAAAAGAAGCATGAATAGAAAAAGAAGTTTTTCTTTGGGAATGCCCGTGGGATACAGTCCTCATTTTATCTTCCTTTCTGGAAGTTAAGTTGAAAGGAACAGTAGTTTAATATAAGGTATGTCAAATTCAAATTGTTGTCAAGTTAAAAAAGGAAGCTTGAAAAAAAACATTATTTCTGATAGAAATAAAGATGATAAACAAATTTTCTATGCCAGAGAATAAATCTTCAAAATCTGAGTTACCAAACAGCTTACCTCCCCAAAATATAGAGGCAGAACAAAGCTTGCTTGGTTGTTTAATGATTGATAAATCAGCTATTGAAAAAATAGCTGATTTAATAAAACCTGAAGATTTTTATAAAAAAAAGCACCAGCAGATTTATGAATCAGCAATAGATCTTTTCCAAAAAAGAGAGCCAATAGATATTCTTTCTGTTTCGAGCAGATTAAAAGAGAAAAAACAACTAGAAGAGATTGGGGGCCGTGCTTATCTAACTTCTTTAATAAACTCTATTCCCACAGCAAGTCATGTTTTAAATTACGCTAAAATAGTCAGAAGAAAAAAAGTTCTAAGGGAGCTAATGGCAGCCTCAAGCGAAATCGGCCAATTAGCCTTTGATGAAGCAGAAGATGTAGATAGTTTGTTAGATAAAGCAGAAAAAAGAATATTCAGTATTGGTCAAAAATCTTTAACCCAAAGCTTCTTACCAGTAAGTGAAGTTTTGGAAGAAACCTTTGAAAGAATAGATCAACTCTCAAAAAACAAAGAAGGTTTGAGAGGGACAGCAACAGGTTTCCGAGACCTAGATAATATTTTAGCCGGATTACAAAAATCTGATCTTGTAATTTTAGCTGCAAGACCTTCTCTGGGTAAAAGTGCTATGGCTGTTGATATTGCAAGGAATATTGCTATTCACGAATCAAAACCAGTTGGAATATTTAGCTTGGAGATGTCAAAAGATCAAATTATTGATCGTTTAATTGCTGCTCAAGCAAACATTGATCTTTGGCGCCTGAGGACAGGAAGGTTATCTGATAAAGGAGAAGATAATGATTTTGAAAGAATACAACAAGCCATGGCTGTTTTATCTGAAGCTCCTATCTTTATTGATGATATTGCCTCCTCAAATATTTTACAGATGAGAGCTATGGCAAGGAGATTACAAGCAGAAAAAGGATTAGCCTTAATAGTAGTTGATTATTTACAATTAATGGATCCTATTGATTCTCGCCAAAGTGCCGTACAACAGGTAACTCAAAATTCAAAAGCCCTCAAATCACTAGCCAAAGAACTTGAAATCCCTGTTTTGGTTTTATCACAGTTATCAAGAGCAGTAGAGCAACGAACCCCGAAGATTCCCAGATTGTCTGATCTTCGTGAATCAGGTTGCCTTACGGGAGATACTCTTATTGCTCGAGCTGATACAGGAGAAAGAATTCCCATAAAGGATCTTGTTGGTAAAACAAATATTCCTGTTTATAGTTTAAATGAAA
>CAYZYK010000028.1:0-6574 GCA_964482615.1 uncultured Candidatus Saccharibacteria bacterium | reverse complement strand
GAATTAGCTCATTAACACAAACCAAATATAGAGATAGGAGGTGAAAAAATGAACGGCATACTGATTGCTATCGAAGGAATTGACGGCTCTGGAAAGTCTACTCTCGTAAATCATCTTGTGGACAGGCTCAAAAAAGAAGGTCATCAAGTAGTAAAAGTTGCGACACGCGAACTAGAAAAAGAGGATATTTTTCAAAAAGTTATTCATGAATATCAACTCGACCCTCATTCCCCAGCTTATATGTTTTTTTTCCAAGTTCTTCACGCACTCAAAGTAGAGCGTACGAGACAATTTCTAGAAGAAGGTAAAATCGTAATTGCTGATCGCTGGGATTTGTCCTTCTTTATCTACCACGAAAACTTTGGATTCTTCACTAAAGAATCACCTATTCTTCGTGAGGGAGTTTCTCGTTTAGCTTTTGGAGGATTGAAACCGTATCTCGGTATTTATCTTGACGTTTCCGCTGACAAAGCAATTGATCGTCGCATTTGGAGAGGAGAAATTATTTCTGACTCTGAAAAAGAAAGAAAATTCTATGAAAAAGTAACTGTAGATTACAGATTGCTTGCTCAGCGTCACGGTTGGACTATCGTTAACGCCAACGATGAATTTGAACGGGTTTGGCAAACAATATGGAAGCTTGTACAAGAACTTGTAAAGTAAGAGCCCCATCAGAAATAAGATAGTAATTATCTGATGGGGCTTTTTTACACAACGAAGTGTCCAAGGTATCGATTCTCCTCTTGAGTAACGCTGTCAATGACCTTCCAGAGCGCATTTTTGAGAACATTGGGATAAACTGTAATAGTTTGCAATTCTTTTTCGGTAAACCAACGTGCTTCACCAACGATTCCGTGATGATCAATATGTCCTTGTGGGATTTCTGTACCTTCGGCTGGTTGGGCAAGCCAGAACAATTCAAGCCACACACTATTTTGTTTTCTAATATAAAGAGTCTGCACATAAAGAAACCTTACAATCTTTATTTGGATACCAGTTTCTTCAAATACTTCTCTTTTAGCACATTCAAGGATTGATTCCCGGGCGTTGTCCCATCCGCCCCCAGGGGCGCACCACCACCTTTGATTTTGGTTTCTTACAAGAAGAATCGAGTGTGTCGCAGAATTATACGTAATAACTCTGCATAAAATTCTGCTATTAGACATGATTAACCTCCTTATTGGTTGATTTAAGGTTCTGGCGTTGTTTTATCATAATAATTATAATCTTGCAAGTTACCCGGATTTTTTCAGTTTAGTATAATGGTTTTTAAATTTTTTCTAAATATTTTTGTCTTTTTCACCTTTTATAGATATAATTATATGTAGAATGAAAAAAGTTAAAGTAAAAAAAGAACAAGGAAAGATAATTATTGTTGAGGGTTTATGGGGAACTGGAAAAACTACTTTCTGTAAATTTTTAGAAAAAGACTATAATTTTTATTTTATTCAAGAACCAAATCACATAAAAGCTGGCTCAATTAAAAAATTAAAAATTTTTATTACAAATTGGTACTTCAGAGAACATCTTAAAAATCTCATACTTGGATTTAAAGTAGCAGGAAATAAAAAAAATGTTGTAATTGAAAGAAGTCCAGTGTCGAACATTGCTTTTGCTAAAACATGCTTTGAGAACCCATCTTTTTATAAAAATAAATTTATTGTTCTTCAAAAACTGTTGTTGGAAAGGAAAAATAACGGTAAAACGTGTCCAATATTTTTATTTTTAACACCTAAAAATATTAAATTACTATCTCAATATCTCCGTAGTTCACAAAACAAAAATATTCAAATTTACTCGGATGAAAATTTATTAAAAAAATGCGATAGAAATACCCTTCTTTTTTTACAACGACTTAATAAAAAAAAATTAATTGAATTAGTAATAATAAAAACAGATAAATTTTCTACAAAAAATTTTCAAAATGTTATTTCTAAAATTTTATAAAACCATAAAACATGAAGCTTCGCATTGTATCTAGGGCAATAATTTATAATAAAAACAAAGCTCTCCTCGTTAAGAACAAAGGTGAGAATTTTTGGTATCCCCCAGGGGGAAGTTGGGATTATAATAAAGAAAATATAATTCAAGCGGCAATAAGAGAAGTTATGGAAGAAACTGGCTTAAATATAAAAATTCTTAGATTATTGTATGTTCAAGAGTTCCATCCTACTCCAGATATTATTTTCTTTGAGGTTTTTTGGTTAGCAAAACTCCTTCCAAAACAAACTTTAAATAAAAATCATTATGATCTCGACCCCTTAGGTCAAGTAGAGAGCGTAAGATGGTTTTCAAAAGATGAATTGAAAAATTTAAATGTTTTTCCGAGAAGGTTAAAAAATAGTTTCTGGAATAAAATTAAAAAAGTTAAAAATGAAGAAGATCCTTTTATTGGGATAAGTTAGTTTTAATAATGATAAAATAATTCATTCCAATTTTTTTAAAAACTGGGAACTTTCCAAGCCAAAGGAAAGGATATTTGTCAGTAAATTTAAAATTTCTATATATAAAAGGTAAAAACAAAAACCAAGAATTTAAAAAATCTCCGCCTCGTTCTTTTATTATATGATTATGCTTTCGAGAAAAAAGTCTTTTTAACTTAAAGCACGTCATAAAAATTTCTCTTTCTTCCTTATTTGTTTTTTGAACATCTCCCCAAACGTCCCACTTTTCACCGCCTAAAATTTTATCCATTATCAGTTTGATTAACCCTGCCAAATTAAAATAGTTTGGTGCGCTTAGTATAAGATAACCATCATCTTTTTTTAAAACCCGCAATAATTCATCGCTTGTTTTTGTAGGGTCGTTCACATGCTCTATCACTTCTGTACACACAACAACATCAAAATAATTATCCTTAAAAGGGAGATTTTCAATGTCGGTTTGAATAAAATTGATTGTTGATTTTTTAAATCGGTTCTTTGTGTAATCTATTGATTCCTTTGAAATGTCGCAAGCCGTGATATTATTGAAAAAATTTAATAGAGTATAAAGATTATTTCCAATGCCGCAACCTGCATCTAAACAACGGAGATTTTTTTTAAAAGGAATTAAACCAAGAAAATCAGCAAGAACTTGCTGCTGCCAAGGCACAGAGGAATGAGAATATATATAAAAATTTTTGTTATTTTTATAACCTTTATTCATTTTTTTTAACGAGGCGTTTTTGGAAGAGAAATCTCTTTTTTTGTTAATTTAGTTTTTAAAAATCTTAATAAAGCTAATTGTGGACCTAAAAACAAAAGAAAACTTAAGGGTGGTAAAAACAAAAAATTAAACAGATAGTCTTTTTTAGCCGGATGAAATTTAATTTGATTATTATAAAGATTAATTAATTTTCTATGTTTAATTAACAAATAAAATGGACCGGCGTAAATATAGATTAAAAATCCAATAAAAAATGGTAAAAGAAATATCTTTTGTGGTAAAAACCAGCCGATGAGAATAATGACCCCAAAAATTAAGCCCTCAGTAGCCCAAATGAAATTTCTATAGAATTTATAAAAAATTAAACTAAAGGCCCATAATTTATTAATTTGTTGAAAATTAGAGGCAATTTTGTAATCTTTGTAAAAATAACTTTCTCCTGTAAACCACACACTGCTTTGTTTTAAAAGATGAATTACTTTTTGGGCAACTTCGGTTACAGCTAAAGAAGGTAATAGCTTAACATCTATTTTTAAATAAGAAAGTATGTGCCCTAAACGAGTATCTTCAATTGGAGTGGGGAAAAACCCAATTCTTTTTAGAAAATCTGCTCTTATAAACAAACCATGCCCTAAACAATATAGCATCTTTCCGATAGGATGTTTTATATTTTTCGATGAATTTAAAAACATTGGGGCTTCATAACCCAATGAATAACGAGTTTGAAATAAAGCGAAACTTTTCATAAATAAACCGTTAATAGTATTAGGCAAAAAATCATAATTTTTAAAATAAATTACTGGTTGTTGATAAACTAAAGGAAAATTATTTTTTATTGCATTATCTGCTAAAATCATTAAAGTATTTTTGTCGCTTATCGAGTCGGCATCATAGAGACCAATATAAGTATTTTTATTTTGAAAGATTGGGGGATTTTGGTTCGTTAATTTTTTTAGAGCATAATTTAATTGATCTGATTTTATTCCTTCGGAATAAGGGTAATGATAGTGCAAAAAAACATTCCTTTTTAACTTGCGATTCAATTCAGGAATAGTTTCTTTTACAATATCAATAGTGTTTTGATTCTTTTTCTTTTTATTTGTGTTATCTGTCGCTAATTCTTTTTGATGAGTAATAATAATTACCTTTAACTTATCTAATTTATATTTAAAAGAAGAAAGATATTTAAGCGTATTTTTAATGACCTTTTCTTCCCTTAGTACAGGTAATAAAAGAATAAATTCAATTTTATTATTAGGAATTTGCAATTTTCTACCCTTTTGATTTAAGAAAAAATTCACCATTTTTATATTATAAAAGAACAACGATAAACCATAAATTATATAATAAATTCCTACCAAGGTTATAAAGAAATAAAGAATAAACATTTTTATTATTTTAACAACCAGAATCTTTCGCAATATTTTGCATTTTTATTCTCCGATTGATTAGATATGCTTTTATGATAATTTAATAATATCTTTTTCCAGATATTTTCTATATTTGTTTTCAATCTCATTTCTGGGTAAAGAATTTTAAGAAGTGGAATTAATTGTGATTTATATAAAATTGCCATTTTAATTTTAGTATAAATTTCTCTATTGATTTCAAAATATACGGGATTATAATTTTTGATAAACTTTTTAGGATAAGATTTATTTTTAATAAAATGAGGGAATTCCTCATAAAAATAAACTTTTATTTTTTGGTTTTTTAACCTATTTTTTATTGTTCTGCCAATTTTTGAAACAAGAATATGATCAGGATGAAAAATGCCAAGTGGAAAAAATACCGCCTCAATCGATGATATATTTTTGTTTATAATCTGATAGATCTGATTTTTAATTTTTAATAAATCTAAAAACGGCCTTGTGCTTTTTTTTAAATCGGTAAACACTAAATTATCTAAAAAATTGAGATAAATCATCTTCGCTTTTACTAAACTTAACGCTTGCTGGTCCTCTTTTTTTCTTATCTTGATTGGTCTTTTATTTTTTATGCCAGAAAATAAATCCCACTCCGTTAAACCATTATATTCACCACTAAAAATATTAACCACTAATTGATCCTTTTTATGATTTTTTTTTAAAAATCCTCCACAAGATAAAACAACATCATCGAGGTGCGGCGAAAAATAAATAAAAGAATATTTAGTTGATTTTTTAGATGCCATCACAATAACAATTAATTTTTTCTTCTCTTAGAAATTTTATAGCTTGCTCAATTCTCTTTTTTTTGATAACACCTGAAATTTCACTCTTTAGATGTGAGGCAGGAGTTTGTTCATTTTTTGAATAAGGATATAAGAAAACTTCGTTGAATTTTATTTTTTTTGTTAAAGCTAATGTCGCTAAGAAATCTTTTTCTGTTTCTGAAGGAAATCCGATAATAATTTGAGCCGATAATTTTAAATCAGGATTGACCTTTTTAAACTTTTTTAAAATCTTTATTATATTATTGCTGTTATGATAACGATTCATTAATTGTAAAATCCGGCTGCTTCCAGATTGAATTCCGCAGAGCATATGTTTAATTTTCCTCTGTTTAATAAGTTTTAATAGTTCGAATTCGTATTTAACTATCCATTTTGGGTGTAATTCTTTAATCGACCACGCAATTGTATTATTTTGATCGATTTTAGCAAGGGACCATAGAAGTTCAGGAAAGGTAGTTTTTATATCCAAACCATAAGCACCAACATCATCCCCCAATATTACAAAATTTTTATATCTATTATTTATCATTTGGTTATATTCTTCCATACAGACTTCCAAGGGTTTACTTTTCAACGGACCTATTGCTTTGCGAATACTGCAATAAGTGCAATTCCCCAGGCATCCTTCCTGAATCCGCAAGAAACAAACAGATTGTTTTTTTGAAATAAGTTTAGATTTAATAAGTTCTATAAAAGTATTTTTTATGAAATTTAAGCAGTTTTGCGAAAATATTTTTAACTTTTTTGTCCCAAGAATTAAAAATGTAGTAGATAAGGAAGGAGGTACAAAATTGGTGTCAGAAATGGTTAAAAATTTAAAGTTAAATTCTGGAAAAAATTTATCGATTTCATTTAAGTGTTTTGTTGAAATTATCTTACCTTTGAAAACTTCTTTAAGGCGTTCTCTATTAATTTCTGGTAAACACCCAGCAATAATTAATTCGCCGTTATATCTTTTCAATTTCATTATAAGTTGTAATGACTCTTCTATTCGTTGTTTTATAAAAGCACAAGAAACAAAAATTATATAATCAGCTTTTTTTAATCTTTTTGTGATTTTACAGCTATTCAATTTAAAATAAGTTTCTAATTTTTGAACGTCTAATTTCCTGCGCGTACAGCCATTAGTAAAAATGAATATTTTTTTATGGTTATTTAAAAATTTCATATTAAATATTAAAAATATCTTATTTTTAGCTCATTTTCTATTTA
>CAYZYK010000027.1:0-6975 GCA_964482615.1 uncultured Candidatus Saccharibacteria bacterium | reverse complement strand
GGCTCGCAATTTTCCCAAATTTTCTCCGCTACGCTCCGAAAACTTCTTTTATCCCCGATGTTATGTGAAATCAATTTTCAAAAAAGATGCCGAAAGACCCGAGAGTCAAGAAATCACATTGAACGAATTACCACCGATTGTTCAGCAAAAATTCGAAGAAACGAAATCAAAATATTCTCAAGGTAGTGACCTTGGCTCTCTTGCTATAACTAAAACTGAAAGAATAAATTCTAAGGGTAGTGAAACTTACAAAATTTCATGCGATGTAGCAAAACACGACACAATGAAAGCAGGAGGTGGTTATAAGGGTTCAGAGTTAATAGAAATAACAGCAGTTGTTTCTGGATCAGAATTACTGAATTACCAAGAGGAGAACAAGGGGTGGAAAGATAAATAGCAAATTATCAAAAATATAAGCTCATCTTATTAGGTGAACTTGCTTTTTCCTACGGCACATAACACGGCGTATGCGGTTCGCGTTTAGCTAACGCCAAATGCTCACCCAAATCTTGCTCTACTTCGCTTCACAGGACTTCGCATACGCTGGAACATTGTACGACATTGAGTTTCTGGATAGATTGGCAACATTTTTATAAAAGAATAAATATCTTAATTGTTATGAAAAATTGTGAACTTCCAAGCCAATAAATGTATAAAAAATTAATCTCGGTTTTTCCTGAATTCGAAAATTGGACTCAAAAAGACATTATTGAAATTAGAAAATTTTTGAATAAAGATTCGGTTGTTTTGGAAATTGGTTGTGGTTGGGGTAGAGTTATCAAAGCTTTAGCCCCCTATTGCAAAAAGTTTATCGGAATAGATAATAGCGAAGCCGAAACAATAGAAGCAAAATCTTTCCTTAAAGATATTGATAATGTAAAAGTCTTTCTTGAAGACGGGAAAGAAACACATTTTCCTGATAATTATTTTGATGCAATCGTTATTAGTGGAAACACCTTTGGCAATCTTGGAGAAAACAAGGAAAATGTTCTTCAAGAGATGAAAAGACTTTTAAAACCAGACGGAAAGATTTTGCTAAGTGTCTATTCCGAAGGGGCTAAAGCAAGGAGATTGAAAGCCTACAAGGATATTGGAATGAAAATTAAAACAACCGAATCTAAAAAAATTATTTTTGAAGGCGGATTAATTTCAGAAGAATTTTCTAAAGAAGATATTGAAAGTCTTTTTGAGAAGTATGGCTTGAAAGTTCAATTTAGAGATATTTCTTCTGTTGCTTTATTTTGTATAGTTTCTAAGTAGGCCTAGAAACTCAATGCTAAAGGGGACGCTGCGCTTTTGCTTCACTGCGTTCCGTTCATCCTCGCATAACACAGTATATTTGGCTCGCTCTTGCCGTCGCTCGACCCATGTTTTTCTCCGTTATCGATACGGCAAACATCAGATATACCGAAACGTTAGACACAATTGAGTTTGAGTTTTATTGGAGGTCGCCGATACCATAAAATACTTAAAGAATAAAAAAATAAAAACAGATTATGAACAAATTTATGAAAATTGCAATCAGGGAGGCTTTTAATGGATTAAAGAAAAATGATGGTGGTCCTTTTGGAGCAGTTATAGTTAAAAATGGTAAAATTATAGCAAAGGGTCATAATGAGGTTATTAAGACTAATGACCCAAGCGCCCATGCCGAAATTGTTGCGATAAGAAAAGCTTCTGCTAAGTTGAAAAGATTCGATTTGCATGATTGTGAAATATATAGTTCCTGTGAACCTTGTCCTATGTGTTTTTCTGCAATCCATTGGGCAAAGATGAAGAAGTTATATTATGGTTGCACAACAAAAGATGTTGCCGAAATAGGATTTGATGACAAATTTATCTATGATGTAATAAAAGGTATTGCTAAAAAGAAACAGGTCAAAGTAAAACAGATTGACAGAAAGAAGTGTTTAAAACCACTTAAAGAATGGAAATTAAAAGAAGATAAAGTACAATTTTAGTCTCGTTTTACTCGAAATTTTTACCTTTGGCATCGTTGCACGAAAATTTCGTCCTGCGGAGAGCATGACACGCACTAACCGACTACGCTCACCTGCAATTCGCTCCGCTTAAATTCGCTTTGCGAACTTCAGTTAATGCGGTACGTTATACGACATCGAGTTTCTGGATAGATTAGCAACATTTTTATAAAAGAATAAATATCTTAATTATTATGAAAAATTACTCGGCTAATAATTTTCGTAAATTGCTTTTACTACGCTTTGGCAACTTCCGATATCCGGAAATGCTAATATAATTCCTAAAAATTTATACAACCATGGGACTTTTTGATTTATTAGGCGCTTCCAGCCGAAAAATGTATTCAAGAGATTTTCGCAAACAATTGCGGAAAATATCTGTTTTGTCTTCCAAAGAGCAGGGATATGTGGAAAGAGCGTTTCAGAACGATTTAAAAGGGGGGCTGTCAAAATTTGAAATCAAGGAAAGGTGCCGAAAATTACGTCACAAAACCGGAGATCCGCTTGAGCCCTCGGAAGTGGAGAAAATTAAAAAAGAATTACTCAAATATTTTGATTGAGCAATCTTTTAAAGTATGGTAATCTAAAATTATGAATTCTCCAGTTGATGAAATTAAAAACAAATTGGATATTATTGATGTTATTGGCGGCTACTTGAAGCTAACCAAAGCAGGCAAAGACTACAAGGCGAAGTGTCCTTTTCACAGCGAAAAAACGCCTTCTTTTTTTGTTTCTCCTTCAAAGCAAATTTGGCATTGCTTTGGCTGCGGAGCAGGGGGAGATATGTTTAGCTTTGTAATGCAAATGGAGGGTGTAGAGTTTATTGACGCTCTAAGGATTTTAGCCAAGAGAGCGGGAGTAACTTTAAAAAAACAAGATCCGAAATTAAAAAATCAGCGCTCAAAACTTTATGAAATTTGTCAGGAAGCAGCTGATTTTTTTGAAGAAAACCTGAAAAAGAATAAAAAGGTTCAGCAATATTTAAAAAACAGGGGATTGAATTACAATACCTTAAAAGAATTTAAGGTTGGATATAGCTTAGATTCCTGGGATTTATTATATTCTCACTTAACTGAATTGGGGTACAAGGAGAAAGATATTGAACAGGCAGGGTTGATTGTAAAAAAACAAAAAGTTAAACATAACCAGCGGGCTTACTATGACCGCTTTCGAAGGCGGATAATCTTCCCTCTTTTTAATATTAGCGGGCAAATAGTCGGTTTTACTGGAAGAATATTCGGTAAAGGAGAATCAATTGCCAAATATGTTAATTCTCCAGAAACTCCGATTTTCAATAAAGGCCAGCTTCTTTACGGGCTGGACAAGGCAAAAGTAGATATTCGAAAACAAAATCAATGCATTTTAGTAGAAGGGCAAATGGATGTATTGATGTCTTGTCAGTCAGGAGTTAAAAATGTGGTTGCCACTTCGGGAACAGCATTAACCCTGGATCATTTAAGAATTATTAAGCGCTATACCGAGAATCTTTTATTAGCTTTCGACACTGATACAGCTGGAGAAGTAGCAACAAAGAAGAGTATTGGCTTGGCCCAGCAATTAGAATTTAATGTCAATATCATTATTCTTCCTCAGGGAAAGGATCCTGCAGACATTGCAAGCGAAAATCCAAAAAAGTGGGAACAGGCCATCAAAAAAGCTAAACCTGCAATGGAATTCTATTTCAACACGGCTTTTTCCAAATACGATCCTAAAAAATTAGAACACAAGCGGTTGATTGCCAAAGAGCTTCTTCCGGCTATAAAAAAAATTGCTAATGAAATAGAAAAAGGCCACTGGATTCAAATATTATCTTCAAAATTAAATATTGAAGAAAAGCTATTGATGCAAGCATTAAACAGGGTTAAAACAGCGGGCGAGGGGAGAGAAGTAACCGAAGCAAGCCAGTCTAAAAAAAACACAATCAGCCTAAGGTCCAGAATGCAAACCCTGGAAGAAAACCTCCTAGGGCTATTATTAAAACACCCTCAACATTTAGACATTGCTAAAAAAGAATTAAAAGAAATAGATTTTACCAAAGAAATGACTCGAAAAATTTTTAAAGAGCTTAAGAGCAGAAAATCAAACAAAATTAACATAAATCAACTTCAAAAAAAGATTTTATCAAACCAGCCATACTATTTAGACCACATTATTTTCCAAATAGAGCATTATGATCTTGAGGAAGAAGACATTTTAAAAGAAATCAATTTCTGCATAAAAGAATTAAAATCCAATCGCTTTAAAAAAGAATTGTCTAAAATATCTTCAGCCATAAAAGGAGCAGAAGAGGAAAATAACAAAAGGGAAAAGGAAAAATTAACTAAAAAATTTAATAATTTATCAAAAAAATTAATAAATTTATGACTAAAAGAAAAAAAACAACAAAGAAGAGGGGAAGGCCAAAAAAGAAAACAACCAAGAAAAGAAAAAAACCAAAAAAGAAAACAATTTCAAAGAAGAAACCCAAAAGAAAAACTATTGCCAGGAAAAGAGAACCAAAGAAAAAAACTGCCAGTAAAAGAAAAAAAACAAAAAAAAGAACTACAAGAAAAAGTGCAAAGCCTGCAAAGAGAAAAACTTCTAAAAGGAAAAAGAAGCCTTTAAAGCGTACCAAAAAAAGAGGAAGGCCAAGAAAGAAGCCAGCCAAAAAAAGAAAGCCCAGAAAGAAAACCGCAAAAACAAGGAAATCTAAAAAAAGCAAACCTAGAAAAAAGAAGTCTGTAATTTCCGACCAGCTTATCCAAAGATTAGTAGAAAGAGCCCGATACAGAGGATTTATTACTCTTACGGAAATAATGAAAGAGGCTCCGAACGCAGAGAAGGATGTTCAAGGGCTAGAAGATCTATATAAAGAATTAGAAAAATCTAATATCAAAGTAATAGAAAGAAAAGAACTTTTAAATATTCCTGATCAGGAAAAGAAGAAGAAAAAGAAAAAAGAGATAGCGCAACGCTTGCCGCGCATTGATTCTATTCAAATGTATTTACAGGAAATCGGGCAATACAAGTTGTTAACCGCCGAAGAAGAGGTAGAGTTAGCCAAGCGAATAGAAAAAAACGATGAATCTGCCAGAGAACGATTAACGCGGTCCAACCTGAGATTGGTGGTGAGTATTGCCAAGCGGTATGTAGGTCGGAGCCCTAACCTTACTCTTTTGGATTTAATCCAAGAGGGAAATATTGGACTGTTTAAGGCAGTAGAAAAATTTGATTATCGCAAAGGATATAAATTTTCTACTTATGCCACCTGGTGGATAAGACAGGGGATTACTCGCGCATTAGCAGATCAGGCAAGAACAATTAGGATTCCAGTACATATGGTAGAAACAATTAGTAAATTTACTCAGGTCCGGCGGCGATTACTACAGGATTTAGGCAGAGAGCCAATGCCAGAAGAAATTGCCTCTGAAATGGGACTTAATTTGGACAAGGTTAGACATATTCAAAAAATTTCTCAAGAAACTATTTCCCTGGAAGCGCCAGTGGGCGATGATGAAAAAGACAGTACTCTTGGCGAGTTCATTCAAGACGAAAAGGGGATTTCTCCTTCTCAAGACGCTGCCCGGCGATTACTCAAAGACAGGTTGGGAGAAATTCTATCAGACTTGACTCCCCGAGAGAGAAAAATTTTAGATATGCGATTTGGCTTAACTAATGGAATTACCCACACCTTAGAGGAGGTGGGAAAAGAATTTGGAGTGACCCGGGAACGAATTCGGCAAATTGAAGCTAAGGCCTTAGAAAAAGTAAGAGCACATGAAAAACTTAACAAACTGGAAGGATATTAAACAATAAATTAAATATTAGAAAAAACGCCAAACAATATTCTATTTGGCGTTTTTTTATATTTAGTAGCTTAATTTTACTGAATTCTTATTTTATAAATAACTTCTTTAATTGCAGGAACGTCTTTTTCCCAGGGCCGTAAATAATGGAATTCTATTTTTGTATTTCCTGCTTTTAGAGCTTGAAATTCAAAAACTTCTTGGCCTCCTCTTCCTGCGATTAGTTGTTGATCGTCGGATTGTCGAGGTTCAAATTTTTGACTGACTAGTTTAAGCTGGCGGGAGTTAAAATTTGCCTTCCAACTATAGCCAGTGGTCGGGTTTGATTCTAGGGTTAGGGAGAAATTATCGCCCAGCTTAACTTTAATTGTGTGTTGATCGCAAGAGAGTCGGATTCCCCAGTAAACTCCTCCAGCGATGATCATTAAAGCAAGGATGGTAAGAATAATAATTTTTTTAGACATTGCATTTTTCCTTTTATTAATTTTTTAAAGTACTTTTTATTATATCAAAAACCTTAATAAGGTCAATTTTAAATAAGGGATGGAGAATTTAATAAGCGTTGCCGTTTTTCAGCAACGCTTATTTTATTCGTATATTTCTAGAAATTATTTAGTTCAGTATCTTAAAGATAGTTATCAAGGCCGAGCTCGTTAAACAGAAAAGCTTCTCTTAAGCTTTTGAGAATCTGTGATGTTTTTTCTTTAGGGAAAACAAAGGTAATCATTTTCTCTTTCTGCTGATGATAAATTATGTTTAGAGAACTTCCTTTATCGCCGTAAGTAATTTCATATATCATATCCGGCCGATATTCAAACTTTTTCTTGGTTTTTATTTCATAGGACATAAAAAACAAATCTGCATTTTTCATTTCTTTTTTGCTCAACTCACTCGAGATTTTTTCTACTTTCTCGTTTAATTCCTCGGTAATCTGTCTCAAACTTTGTTCTATTTCGGCTTTATCATCCACCTTTAATATGAATCCGATATGCTTGGTTTTTAATTTCGCTGCTTGCAGAGGAACAGTTAAACTGGACAGGAATATAGCCACCATTGCGAATACTAAAAAACCTTTCATTACTTTCATGATTCTTCTCCTTTTTTGTTAAAGTTCAGGTTGTTTACATTATAATCTTAAACTTATCTATTGTCAAGCGTTGCAGGACTATTGGCTAGAAAATGTTTCCTGTTGTAAAAAATATCTTAGCTTG
>CAYZYK010000026.1:0-9617 GCA_964482615.1 uncultured Candidatus Saccharibacteria bacterium | reverse complement strand
AAAACTACACATTCACCTGGTGGCAGATCGGTATATTCAAGCTTGCGCTTCTCTCGATCGGGGTCATGATTGGAGTGTATTGGTCCGAATTTTGGAGCAACTACCTAACAGCTCTCATAGTGGTTGCGATAGTGACTAGCGCATATATTATGTATATCTCTCTGAAACAAAGATAATAAACAGGTGATGCAGAGGAAACGAAATGAAGGAAGAACAAAAAATATTTTTTGAACTCACTCCGCTTCGCTTCATGCCACACTGCGCTTTCCTCCTTTCAGTCGTCGGGGCGTATAACAGGGGATATACGGTTCAGCCCTCGGCTCGGGCTTCACCCAAATTTTTCTTTCACTTCGTTCCAGAAAAACTTCGGATACGCAAAACGTTATGTGACATATATTTAATCATAGTTTCTTATAAACCTAATTTTAGCACTAGATTCTATATGAAAATTGAACACAGGGAACTTCATAGGGTTGTTTTAACAGCAATCGTTCATAAAGAGAACAAGTATTTAATTGTCCAGCGATCTAAAAACAAAAAAGCCTTTCCCGGTAAATGGACGGTTCCCGGTGGGGGATTGGAAGTTGATGATTATATCAATCTCCCCAAAACAACTCCTGTAAACTGGTATTTTGTGATTGAGAACTCTCTGAGGAGAGAAATAAAAGAGGAGGTGGGAATTGAAGTTGAAAGACCTAATTATTTACTTGATTTAGTTTTTATCCGCAAAGATGGCATTTCTGTTGTTATCTTAAGTTATTATTGTAAATACAAATCAGGAGAAATTAAACTAAACGAAGAAAATACTGCCTCAGAATGGGTGACAGCAGAAGAAGCTAAAGGTTATGATCTAATTTCTGGTTTGTCAGAAGAAATAGAAATGGTAGATAGAATTTTGAAAGGAGAAGATCCAGATAAGGTAAAGTCAACCACGGAAATAAAGTAATTTCAAAACAATTTTTATGAGAAATAAAAATTGTCCTTATTGTTATCCCTACAAAAACAGGTTTTGGCACTGGCCAGAAAAAACAGAAAACCTGTTTTTTTATCTTCAACAAGCTTTTTCCCCATTAAATAGATTATTTCGGAGAAGTTCTAAGAATAACTCTTTGTTAAAAAGAATAATCTTCTATAATCTTTTTAAAACTTTTCTTTGGTTGGGGGTTTTCAAAGAGGATGAACCACAAAAAGATAATATTCAGAATCATAATAGAGTTTTGGTAATAGCTAAGGAAGCAAAAAAAAGGAACGTACCCATAAAAAGAATAAAGTTTTTGGGAAGATATACTAATTTCTTCTCAATTTTAATTAACAACAAGAAAGAGTTTTTTGAAGGATTACCTGGTCTGGAATTAGATAGGGTCTTTAAAATAGATTTTGATGATAAGTATAAATTAAAACAGGTTTTAAAAGAAAATAATCTTCCTTTTCCTGAGGGTGAAAAATTCTACAGTTTTAAAAAAGCTCTAAGATACGCTGATAAGATTGGATTTCCTTTAGTTGTAAAACCACGTTCTGGATCTTTGAGTAAACATACAACGTGCAACATTAAAAACAAAAAAGATTTAGAAAAATCAATAAAAATATCCAAACAGGTTAGTTTTGAATTTTTAGTTGAGAAATATATTGAAGGTGATCTTTACAGAATCACTTTGGTTGATAATAAAATGATTGCTTGTTGTAAAAAAGAAAAAGCTAATGTAATAGGAGATGGATCTCATACAATAAAAGAATTAATCGAAATTAAGAACTCTGATCCTAAGCGAGGCAAGATATACCAGAAAAACTGTTCTTTACATGAAATAAAAATAACAGAGAAAACTGTTTCTTTGCTTAATAAGAAAAATTTGAAATTAAACAGTATTCTTTCTTTGGGCCAGAAAGTCTATTTAGCAGAAAAAATTATTTTAGCTTCAGGCGCTGATATTCATGATAGAACAGATAAAGTTAAGCAAGAGAACAAAAAGTTATTTGAAAAAGTTGCTCAAGTTTGCGGGGCTCCTATTTTAGGTCTTGATTTAATCTGTAAAGATATATCAAGGCCTCATTCTGAGCAAGAATTTGGCATCATTGAGGCTAACAGCTTACCCTATATTGACATGCACCATTATCCAAGCAGCGGGGAAAAACAGAATGTTGCTTCAGCTATTCTTGATTTTAAATTAAAAGAAGGTAAGATATAATATAATAATTAGAATTAATATTATAGAATTATGAATTTTCAAAATCTTCTTGCAAATACAGCTTCTTGGTTTTCTTCCTCGGGAGTAAAAGTTATTGTGGTTTTGTTTGTTGCTTGGTTGATTACCCAGATAGGCAAAATTTTAATTTCTAAATTAACAGATACTCTTATTGAAAGAAATGAGAAATTAGGGAAAGATGGCAAAATTCAAAAAGAAAGAGCAAAAACATTATTCAGGGTGTTTAATTCTACTTTTGAAATAGTTATTTGGGTGATAGCCTTAATTACAGTTTTGCCTGAATTTGGAATAGATATTGCCCCTCTTTTAGCTGGGGCTGGATTAATTGGTTTGGCTGTTGGAATGGGAGCAAGAAGTTTAATAAAAGATTATATATCTGGAATCTTTATTTTACTTGAAGACCATTACAGGGTAGGGGAAGAAGTTGAAATAGGAGGAACTAGAGGGAAAATAAAAGATTTGAATCTGAGAAGAACGGTTTTAGTTGACCTTGAAGGAACAATGCACTTTATTCCCAACGGTCAGATAAACAAAGCTTCAAATTTTTCAAGGAAGCCTGTTTAAAAATAAAAACTCCCTAGGATTAAAATAATATTTTAGACTACTAGGGGGTTTTTGTTTATCTTCCTTTGGCTGCAAACCTTTTGGCCCAGCTTGGTCTTTTTTCTTTGTAGAATTTGAACTTGTATATCTTTCCTTTTAAGAAATTATGATTTCCAGGTTTCATTTCTTTTAACATCTTTTTTGTTTTACGAAGGAGATATTTTTCTCTTCGCTGGATTTTCTTTCTTTTTTCTCTGTTTTCTATTGGGGTGGTGACGGGAAAGAATTTAAGATTGTAATCTTTACCGAAAATCTTTTTAAAAACGAACTTTACTCTCTGAACTTGAAGCTCTGAAATTATAATCTTAGCTTCTCTCTCTTTTTGGGGGATAAAGTAAGTTTTTTTGGAGTAATAAGCGTTTCCCACAATGTCCTTTGATTTTCTTTCAAGAAAGATTTTTTTCTCGGGCACTTCAAGATCCAAAAGATATTCTTTTATTGCTTCAGCCTCTGTCTTTTTGGGTCTTTGTTTTTTGGGATACAAAAAACTATATTTACCGGAAGCTAAAATATTATCTTGATTACTTGTCCTTTCAAACATCTTCTTTGCCTTCTCAACTCTTTTTTTAGCTGTTTTGGGTAAATTACCCTTTTTGGTTATTCCACCACCTAAAATTACTATAGTACCCATATACTCTATACTATCAATTTCAGGCCATTTTTTCAAGTAAAAAGGGGTCTTTTGAGAATTGATTTTTCCTCTGTTTTGTGCTTAAATGAAAGAGAATTAAAAACTATGGTTGATTCATCTCAAAACCCAGTTCAGGAAATCCAAGACAAACTAGATATAGTTAAGGTTATCTCAGGTTACATTAAACTAAAAAAGGCTGGAGCAAATTATAGGGCTGTTTGTCCTTTTCATTCTGAGAAAAAACCTTCTTTTTTTGTTTCTCCCGCTCGCCAAATCTGGCATTGTTTTGGCTGTGGAACTGGCAGCTCTATGTTTGATTTTGTGATGAAAATTGAAGGAGTTGAGTTCGGCGATGCCTTAAAAATTTTAGCAAAAAAAGCAGGAGTTGAATTAAAACCAGTACGACCGGAACTTAAAACAAAAAGACAGAGGTTATACAATATTTGTGAATTAAGCTGTCAGTTTTTTGAAAAACAGCTCAAAGAAAGTAAAGCTGGTAAAAAAGCAAAAGATTACCTTCTAAAAAGAGGGATTGAAAAAGAGAGTATTAAAAAATGGAGATTAGGGTATGCTCCCGAAACCTGGCGAGGATTATCTGATTTTTTAGTAAGCGAGGGTTACAAAAGAGAAGAAGTTGTTGAAGCGGGGTTGGCTACAAAATCAGAGAAATCAAAAACACCCTATGACAGATTCCGAGGAAGGATAATTTTTCCTGTTTTTGATTTTAACGGACAAATTATTGGCTTTGGGGGGAGAATAACAAAAGACAGAGAAAAAAAAGCAGACAAAAATGTTGCTAAATATTTAAATATTCCTCAGACCCTACTTTACAATAAAAGCAGAATTCTTTATGGATTAAACGAAGCTAAGGTTGCTGTGCGCAAAAAAAATCAATGTATTTTAGCTGAAGGTTACACCGATGTTATTCTGTCTCATCAAGCAGGATTCAAAAACACTGTAGCTACTTCAGGAACAGCCTTAACTTCTCTTCATCTTAAGATCCTTAAAAGATATACAGAGAATCTTCTTTTGGCTTTTGATATGGATGTTGCTGGAGACACAGCAACCAAAAGAGGTATTGATTTAGCTCAGAAAAAAGGATTTGGTATTAAAGTGATTGAAATGCCAAAAGAATCTGATCCAGCAGAAATTGTTTCTGAAAATCCAAAAAAATGGCAAAAGGTCGTTAAAGAAGCAAAATCAATTATTGAGTTCTATTTTAATTCAGCTTTTTCAAATTATGATAAAGAAACACCAGAGGGTAAAAAAGAAATAGGAAAAATAGTTTTACCTGTTTTGAAAAGAATTCCCAATAGAATTGAGCAATCCCATTGGGTGCAAGAACTAGCCAAAAGATTGAAAGTAAGAGAAGAAGACATTTTTGAAGAACTGAAAAAAACAACCAGTTCTTTTTCAGAGGGAAAAGTAGATTCAAGATCGGTTGATTCTTTTTCTGAAGAAATTTCTTTGGAGAAGAATACAACTAAAAAACAGATTTTGGAAGAAAAAATCCTTTCTTTGCTTTTGGATAACCCCCAACATCTTGAATTAATTGAAAAAGAATATTTATCTTTTTTCTCGGGTAAAAGCCAACAGGTTCTAAGCAAATTACAAAAAAACAAAGGAAAACACTTTAATAAGATTGTAGCTGATTTAAAGAAAGAATCCGACAAAGAACTAAAACAGTTTCTCTCTACCCTTTGTTTAAGATCTGAAATAGAAGAGGAAGAAGATCCCGAAAGAGAAATTGATCTTTGTCTTCACGGTTTAAAATCAATAGAGATTAAAAATAGATTAAGAAAGATATCAGAAGATATTAAAAAGGCAGAGACAGAGGAAAACGAAAACAAAATTAAAGATTTAATTGAAAAATTTAATACATTAACAAAAGAATTAAAAGAAGCATAAAATATGGCAAAAAAGAAAACTAGCAAAAAAAAGAGCAAAAAGAGAAGTACTAAGAAAAAGAGCCCAAAGAAAAAGAACCCAAAGAAAAAGAAAAGCACTAAAAAGAAAATCAAGAAAAAGTTAACCAGAAAGAAAACCAAGAAAACGAAAAAGAAAGGAAAACCTAAAAAAAAGAAAAGAAAAAAGAAAAAAAGAATAGTGAGTCAAGATAAGATTGACGATCTTATCCAAAAAGGAAAAGCAAGAGGATTTATTACTATTCCTGAAATTTTATCTTCCTTTCCCAAGATAGAAAAAGATATTACTCAGCTTGAAGATATTCATGATCAATTAGAAAAAGAGAATATTAAAGTAAGGAGGTCAAAAGAATATTTAGAAATTCCCAAGAAAGGCAAGAAAAAAAGAAAAAAAACAGTCAGTAGAAAAGTTGACCCTATTCAGATGTATTTAAAAGAGATTGGGAAAGTTCCTTTTTTGACAGCTAAAGAAGAGAAAGAACTATCTAAAAGAATTGAAAAGGGAGATAAACAAGCTGAAGCTAAACTTGCTTTAGCTAATCTAAGATTAGTTGTTTCTATTGCCAAGAAATATGTTGGTAGATCGCCTAATTTAACCTTGCTTGATTTGATCCAAGAGGGTAATTTGGGGCTTTTTAAGGCTGTTAAGAAGTTTGACTGGAGGAGGGGGTATAAGTTCTCAACTTACGCTACTTGGTGGATAAGACAGGGAATAACCAGGGCTTTAGCTGATCAAGCAAGAACGATAAGGATTCCGGTTCATATGATAGAAACAATTTCAAAGTATACTAAAGTAAGGAAGAGCTTGTTCCAAGAATTAGGCAGAGATCCATTGCCAGAGGAGATTGCTTCTGAGATGGGAGTTGAGGTTGATAAAGTCCATCATGTAAGAAGAATCGCCCAAAAAGCCATTTCTTTGGAAACTCCAGTAGGGAAAGATGAAGAAGATAGCGTTCTAGTTGAATTTATTAAAGATGAAAAAGTTTCCCCACCATCACAGGGGGCGGCTCAAGATCTTTTGAAAAAAAGACTAGAGGAAATTTCAAGTGATTTGACTCCCAGAGAAATGAAGATTCTTTCAATGAGATTTGGCTTAAAAGATGGTGTAATGCATACTTTAGAGGAAGTAGGAAAAGTATTCGGTGTTACCAGAGAAAGAATAAGACAAATTCAAGTTAAGGCCTTAGAGAAGATTAGAGAACATAGAGAGCTAAAGAAACTTAAAGATTATTACTAAAGAATATTGAAAAAACTTGAAAATTAGTTAAGATGAAATACATTCCGGGGTGGCTCAATGGTAGAGCGGGGCGCTGTTAACGCCTAGGTTGTCGGTTCGAGTCCGACCCCCGGAGCAAAGAAACCCGAGATTGTTTTCTTGGGTTTTTTGGGTGCTTGAATTTAGTTAAAAACAGAGTTAGGGTAAAAACAGATATATGGAAGACAAAATTAAGAAACTATTTAATGGATAAAGAACTAATAAAATATAAAAATATTGTTTCGGTAATCTCAATTGTAATGCTTCTTCTGGCTATAGCCGATTTGCCTTACGGATATTATACTTTATTGAGAGTTATTATAACTGCCAGTGCGGTTTTTTTAGTTTGGATAGCTTACAACCTAAAGAAAACATTCTGGGTGGTTTTAATAGGAATAGTGGCAATATTATTTAATCCTTTAATCCCCATTCATCTTGATAAAGAAACTTGGGTAGTAATTGATTTAATTGTGGCTGTGTTGTTTTTAATATCAATATTTAGAATAAAAATATATGGAGAAAAAAGCTGAGAAAATCGAAGAGAAGATAACCAATGAGCTAAAAAAAGAAACAGGAGAAGAAATTCTTAATTTACCTGATCCAGAGTTAGAAAAAAGGATTGAAACCAAGGTAAAAGAAAAGGGCTATTTGACGAAAGAGTGGCAGATTTATTATGCCGTGCAAAGAATCAAAGAAAAAATTAAAGAGTCCTTTTTGTCTCAAAAAGAGGAATCGGCTTGGAAAAAATATTTTTCTGGTTGGAATCTTGTAATTAATTCTTTAATTGCTTTTATTCCTGCGACTATAGTAATTGCTATTTTACGAGAAATGGGTTTCGGAGGTGCGTTAATAATGGTTGGAGTATTGTGGGGATTTATATACTTGGTTGGGTTATTAAGAGAAAAAACAAGCAATAAAAGAACAAAAAAGATAGCAGAAGATATAAAAAAGAGTGAGGATAGAAAAGTCGTAAAAAAAGACAAACCGAAAAAAAACAAACCCAAAAAAATTATCCTAGCAGTCCCTTTATTAATTGTAGCCAGTGTTGTTATATTCTTTTTTATATCAAACAATCAGCAAAAATTGTCTGATGAATCAACTAATAAGAGCACCGAAAATTATGAACAAATAACGGGGACTCTGTATAGAAATAATCAATATAAGTTTAGAATAAAATTTCCAGAGGGTTGGAAAATAGAAGATGGTGATGGGCCACATATTATCAAGAAGGCCACAAAGGAAGGTTCAACGGTCTTGGTTTATATTAGAGATTTCTTTGAAGGTGAAGAAGGTCAGTTGCTGTTGGACGAGATGAAGTGGGAATATAAAAGAGAAACCGGTATTGGTATTTCCGATAGTGACGTTAAACAAATTGTGGCGGAGTCAACTGCAAACGATTTTTCCAATGAAGAATTTAAAGAAATAATGAAAGGTGTATCAGAAGGAATATTATCTAAATATGAAGAATCTAAAATAATAGATGAAGGGATCCGTTATATAGATAATAAAAAATCTTTTTATGTAAAAGCAGAGATATATTATAAGACTTTAGATCTTGTTATCCATGCTATTTCTGTTAATTATGTGACATTACACAAAGGAAGAATTTATGTGATTAGTGGCGCTTTATCTAAAGAGAATTTCCCGATTGTAAAAAAACAGATTAATCCTTCTATTGCCTCTTTTGTCTTCGAAGATTTTTAATAAAAGAAAATGAATAATATTTCAGACTCTATTTAATAGGCTCAATCTAATATTAAATTTATGAAAGAAAAAATTATAAACACAGTTTCATATGATAAAAGTAAGTAATCAATATATTGATGGAGCAATTGACAATCTTTTTTCTTTAGTGGGGGTTAAGGAATCTATCTCTTATGAATCGTTACATAAACATTTAAGAAAGGATGAAGTTAAGGAGTGTATAAAAACAATTGCAGACTATCTGAGACTCCCAGTTAAAATTAATCTTTTCTATGTATCATCAAACCATCGTTTAAAAGAGGCACAAGAACATAAATTTACAAGCGCCCAATTAGTTAAAACCGATGCCACAGGAAAAGGCATAGAGGGAATTACTGCCCAAGTATCTATACCAAGCTACTTACCACCATTTGGAACATCAAGCTTTATAGATTTTCCCATTGATGTAAAAGTAAGTGAAAACGTCGCGAACTACCCGGATACTTTTATAGCTCTTATAGCACATGAACTTTCTCATATTCTTTTGCATTCATTACAATACAAAGAAAAAGACAATGAGGTTTATACAGATATTATCCCAATATTGTTAGGCTTTAAAGATATTATAAAAAGTGGGCGGAAAAGAACAGAAACAACTGGTGTGACACAAGGATTTGCAAGCACTACAACACACTATCGAACCTCTACTTATGGTTATTTGTCAGATTATCAGTTTAATTTTGTTTCTAGAAAAATATCAAAAAAGTTAAAAAAGAATAAAAAACTTAAAAAAAATATAATAAAGAAAGTAAATTCACTAGAAAAGAAATTAGAAAAGCTAAAGAAGAAGCTTTTAAAACTAAAAGGTTTTGTTGAGTTTATATACGAAAACCCCCAAAAGGAAATGAGCGAAGAAGACAGGCAAACAATATCTTCATTCTATCGACCTGGGTATATTAAAAATATTGAAAATTTTATAAATAAAAATAAAAAAGAAATAAAAGAGCTAGAAGAATCTATCCCCGATGGGCATTATTTTGAAGATTGGAATTTAAAAATTGAGAAGAATATTAAAACTATTCGTTCTCGTATAAATAAAAAAGAAAAGAAAGTAAAAAAGGATATAAAGCTCTTAAAGAAAAATACTGCTTTTGTTCCCAGAATTAAGTTTAGTATTGGATTCTTCTTTAGAAATTTTATATAAAACACAAAAAGACTTAAGAAAGAACTATTATAAAAAAATTATCAAAGCTATGAAAAATAAAAATAAAAAAATGCACAAAGCAGAAAAGAAAGAAAAACAAATTTCTCAAGAAATA
>CAYZYK010000025.1:0-10301 GCA_964482615.1 uncultured Candidatus Saccharibacteria bacterium | reverse complement strand
GCTTTTGTTTTTTAATATTTTTGATAGAATAAAAATATGATGCTTAGAATTGAAGATTTAAAATCAGGTTACAATGGAATGGAAATTCTACACGGGGTTGATTTAAAAGTAAACCCCACAGAGATTGTTGCTTTAATTGGACCCAATGGGGCGGGCAAGAGTACTTTGCTCAAAAGTATTTTTAGTTTGTGTCAAATATATTCTGGAAAAATATTTTTCAAGAGTAAAGATATAACAAAACTTCCTGCTCATTATCTGATTTATCAGGGTATAAGTTATGTTCCTCAGGGAAGAGAGGTCTTTTCTAAATTAACAGTAAGAGAAAATCTTGAAATGGGAGCTTTTATAATGAAAGACCATCAGTTAATAAAAAGAAATATTGAGGATGTTTTTGAGAAGTTCCCGGTTTTAAGAGAGAAACAAAAAGATTATGCTTTCACCTTGAGTGGAGGGCAACAGCAAATGTTAGCAATAGGTCGGGCTTTAATTCAAGACCCGGAGCTACTTTTGTTAGATGAGCCCTCTTTGGGTTTGGCTCCAAAAGTTATGAGAGATGTTTTTGAAAGCATTGTTAAGGTAAACAAAGAGGGCGTATCTGTAATAATTGTTGAGCAAAATGCCAAACAAGCAGTAAAAATAGCTCACAGAACTTATATTTTAGAAGGTGGTAAAATAGCGCTTAAAGGAAGAAAAGAAATTTTAGAAACAGAAAAGGTGAAAAGTATTTATTTGGGTGGAAGGTAAGAGGTCCTCGGTTTTGCAAAAAATATTTTGTGTTTTTTAGAAAGGGATACCTCCCTCTTTTTTATTTTCAAAAAGGGTTGTTTTCTGATAAAATGAAAATAACATGAATAAAAACACCGTTAAAATTAAAGAAATAGAGATTGGAAAAGGTTTTTGTGTAATTGGAGGTCCTTGCGCTATTGAGTCAGAAAAACAACTTTTTGAAACAGCAAAAAAAATCAAAGATAATATTGATATTTTAAGGGGTGGTGCTTTCAAACCAAGAACTTCACCCGAAAGTTTTCAGGGATTGAAAGAAAAAGGAATTAAAATATTAAAAAAGGTAAGTGAAAAATTAAATATTCCTACTGTAACTGAAGTTATGAACACAAGCGATGTTGAATTGGTGAGCAAATACGCAGACATGCTACAAATTGGAGCAAGGAATATGCAGAACTATCCTTTATTGTGTGAAGCAGGGAAAAGTAAAAAACCTGTTTTGTTGAAAAGGCATTTTGGGGCAAAAATAAAGGAACTTCTTTCAGCAGCAGGCTATATTTTAAAAGAAGGAAACGAAAAAATAGTTTTATGTGAAAGAGGAATAAGAACTTTTGAAGATTCTTTAAGGTTTACTTTAGATTTTGCTGGAGCTTTATTTCTTCAGCGAAACTCAAAATTTCCTGTAATAATTGACCCCTCACATGCAACAGGAAATTCTGATTTAATTTCTCCCTTATTTAAAGCAAGCAAAGCAGCAGGGTTGGATGGGGTAATGGTTGAAGTTCATATTGCTCCAAGAGAAGCCAAAAGCGACGCTTCTCAACAATTGACACCAGAACAATTTAACAATATTTTTAAAGGTCATCAATAACTTAAATATTTTATTTTAAATGAAACTTACAAGTTCGGTTTTTGAAAATAAAGATTTAATTCCTTCCAAATATACCTGTGATGGGGAAGATGTAAATCCGCCCCTAAACATAAGTGACATTCCAGAGAAAACAAAAAGCTTGGTTTTAATTGTCGATGATCCTGATGCTCCTTCAGGAACTTGGGATCATTGGATTGTTTGGAACATTTTACCTTCTGTATCTAAAATTGAAGAAAATTCTGTTCCCGAAGGTGCTGTCCAGGGCATGAATGATTTTGGGAAACAATCTTATGGTGGTCCTTGTCCACCCAGTGGAACTCACAATTATCACTTTAAGCTGTATGCCTTAGATACTAAGTTAGAAATTGAATCTTCGTCTAAGAAAGAAGAAGTTAAAGAAGCAATGGAGGGACATATTTTGGAACAGGCAGAATTGATAGGTAAATATCAAAGGCAATAAATAAAGAGTTTTTTATGACAGATATTGATTTTTCAAAAATTTTTTCTTTTTCGAAACTAAAACTGTTTGATAAATGTAAAAAACAGTATTATTTTAATTATTTAGACCCAGAAATTACCCCCATTAAAAAGAAATTAAGAGAACCAAGAGATTATAAAACTAAAGGTCAGGCAGTTCATGGGGCTATAACCTTGTTTTATCATCTTCCCCAAAATGAACGCACCTTAACCAACCTTAAGAAATGTCTGTATCAGGCTTGGTTTTCAGAGAAAACGCCAGAGAAAAAACCTCCCCTTGGTAAAACAGGAGGTTTCAATGACCTAAATCATGAAAGGAAAGCTTACAGGGAATCTCTAAAATTGTTATCTAATTTTTCTGAAATGGAGAAATCACAACCTTCATTGTTTTTTGTTCCCACAAAAGAAATAAAAGATTCTTTTTGTGATTATGAGGAGATGATAGAATTTATCAATGATAAGTTTTCAGTTTCTGGAAAATTTGACAGGATAGATGAACTTAAAGACGGTACTTTGAGGGTAGTTGATTTTAAAACCTCAAAAAACTATCAAGATATTTTTCAACTTGAGTTTTACAAGCTTTTAGCTGAACTTAACTTTAAAAAGAAAGTTAAAAAAGTTGCTTTCTATTATCTTGTCAACAAGAAAATAAAAGAATTTGATGCTGTTGAAATTAAAAAGAAAGATATTAAAAAAGAAGTGCTAGATAGAATTGAAAAAATAAAAGGGACAAAAAAGTTCTCCCCCAGACCGAGTAGATTGTGTAATTACTGTGATTTTAAAGGAGTGTGTCCTGTTTTCGTTTCTTTAAGAGAAAGAAATAATTTAATTGATTCTTTGAGAAAAGATTGATTATGAGCAAGAAGAAATCTTTACCTAAAGTAGTCATTGATACTAATCTTCTGGTAGCAGCTTTTTTTAACAAGAAAAGTTGCTCTTTTAAAATTTTGGAAATGGCAAAAGAGAACAAAATCAATGTTCTTTTCAGTAATAATATTGAAAATGAAGCAAAACTTATTTTAGGCAATATTATAAAATCTTTATCTTCTAAAAAAAAGTTCAAAAAAAGAGCTAAGTTATTTAAAAAAAACCTGAAAGAAATTTTTAAGAAGAAAAACAAAATAAAACGCCCACCAAAAATTAAAGCAGTAAAAGAAGACCCAAAAGACAACAAGTTTTTATCTTGTGCTCTTAAAGGAAAAGCTGATTTAATTGTTTCAAACGACAACCATCTTCTTAATCTGGGGAAATTTGATAAAATTCCCATTTTAACTTCAAAACAGGCTTTTGAAGAATTATTTACTTGACAATTTTTCTGAGTTTGCTAAATTTAAAATATAATCAAAAGAAAAATGATATTAACTAACCTTTTAACCAACTTACTACTTCTTGATTTACTACTTCTCAAAAACGAGGAGAGGTTAAGAGGTTCAATTTATAGTTAATAAATAACGAATAACAAGAAAAAACAAAGTAAACTAAAAAGCCTCTTAGCCAAGAGGCCTTTTAATTTGTTTTGTTGTCCTTTTAAACAAGAATAAGGAGAGATTAGTTGAAGGATCGAATGAGTGTTGAAAAGAGAGACACAGAAGAAAGGAGGAGCAAGATGACAGATGGAAGAGTGTTGATTTTTGATACTACCCTAAGAGACGGTGAGCAATCACCGGGATGTAGAATGTCTCTTGATTCGAAAATAATAATAGCTCAACAGCTTGAAAGATTAGGTGTTGATATTATAGAAGCAGGTTTCCCTGTTGCTTCGGAAGGGGAGTTCAATTCAGTTTCTAGGATATCTCAATTGATTTCTGGTTCTGTTGTTTGTGCTCTGGCTCGAACCAGAGAAAAAGATATTAGAAAAGCAGTCCAGGCCCTGGAAAAAGTAAAGTGTTCTCCCAGGATTCATACTTTTGTTGCAACCTCTGATGTTCATTTAAGAGAAAAACTACACAAATCTCCGAGTCAAATCTTGGATATGGTCAAAGAATCAATTGAGTTAGCCAAAAGATATGTTAATGATGTTGAGTTCTCACCCGAAGATGCAACTAGAACAGGTAGGGAGTTTTTAGCTGAAGTTGTGAAAGTGGCTATTGAAGCTGGAGCTACAACCATTAATATTCCAGATACCGTGGGGTATAGTGTTGGAAGAGAATATTTTGATTTAATAACTTACCTTAAAAAACAAGTTCCTGAATTGAATTCAGTTGTTATTTCTGCTCATTGTCACAATGATTTAGGGTTGGCAGTAAGCAATACTCTGTCTGCTGTTGAAGCTGGGGCTCGTCAACTTGAATGTTGTGTTTTGGGAATTGGAGAAAGAGCAGGCAATGCTCAACTAGAGGCTGTTGTTATGGCCCTGAAAACAAGAGTTAATTATTATGGAATTAAAGTTGATTTAGATACTGTCCAGCTTGGAAGAACAGCAAGATTAGTTTCTTCTATTATCGGGAAAGAAATCCCTGATACTTTACCTATTGTGGGTGGAAATGTTTTTGCCCACGGAGCTGGAATTCATCAAGACGGCACTTTGAAAGAGAGAACGACCTATGAAATTATAACCCCCGAAAACGTTGGTTGGGAGGGAGAGTCAACCCCTCTGGTTAAACATTCGGGTAGACACGCCCTCAGAAGCAGACTGAAAGCTTTAGGTTACAGCCTCAATAAAGAAATAGTCGATATAGTTTATGGGAAGTTTACTGATCTAGCTGATGATAAAACCTATGTTTATAACAAAGATCTACATCTGCTTGTCCAAGAGGTTCTTTTGGAGAGGGACGCTAAATCGGGTCATCTCATAATGGTAAAAAGAATTGATTATCATAGAGTAAAAGATGAATTATCAGCTACAGTGACTTTGTCACAGAACGGAGGAGAGTTTGAAGCATCGGGAACAGGAGATGGTCCCGTGGACTGTGTCTTTGATTCTGTAGTTAAAGCTCTTGCTCGGAATAATATTGATTTGACGAGCTCAAATCTTACTGATTTCAGTATTGGAAAAGGCCCGGGAGGATCTGAAGCAATTGGAGTAGTTACTTTACAAATAGAGAAGAATGGAGATATAGGATATGGAAGGGGAAGTGATACTGACATTGTGGTTGCTTCCGTTAAAGCAGTTGTTTCTGCAATAAATCATCTTCTCAGAGTACCAGTGAGGATAGAAAGTTAATACATTTTCGGCCCAGGGAATCCTTGGGCCTTTTTATTTAAAGTTATTCACAGGTTTGTACTTGACAATATTCTTATTGATAATAAAATGTAATTAGGAACTATTATTAATAATTTAACTAAAATGCAAAGAGTTACTTCCCAGAAACAAATAATAGAAGATTATTTAAGCTCTGTTAAAACACACCCCACAGCAGATAAAGTTTACTCTGAGGTTAAAAAGAAACTACCCAGAATAAGTAAAGCAACTGTATATAGGGTTCTTAAAGATTTCAAAAGGAGGGGGAGAGCTCAAGTCATTTCAGTGAAAGGAACCTCTCACTTTGATGCAGATACTTCTTCTCACGCTCATTATATCTGTCATGAATGTAACAGGGTTTATGATGTTTCTGATGTTTGTAGTGACTGTGAAATTATTCAAAACAAAAAAACAAAGGTCGGTAAGATAAAAAGATATAAAGTTTATTTCTATGGTACCTGTAAAAACTGCTCAAAAAAATAAAATAATTTGTCACGATTGTAAAAAAGAAATAGAAATTGAAGGTAAAGTTAAAAAAGGGGCTCCTTTAAAAAACGGAAAAATGCTTGAATACAAAATAGGGGACAAGAAAATGAAGATTGTTAAATGCAACGAATGTTATGAAAAAGATCCTGCTTTGAGGAATTTCAGAGATACTGAAGTTTATTCTCGGATTGTAGGTTATTTAAGACCCGTCCGACAATGGAATACAGGAAAGAAGAGAGAATACGCAGAAAGAGAGGTTTTTAAACAACCAAGAGAGGTTTGAAAATTAAGAAATTACCTTAATTAACAGAAATTAAGTTTGTTTTAGATAAAACAAATCAAGTTAAAGTTGTTTTAAAACATGCAAAAAAGTAAAATTGACAAATTAACTAGCATTTTAAGAAAACTCAATAAGGGAGAAAATACCCTTAAATTAAAGAAAGAAGTAAAAGAAATTCTGGCTTCAACTACACCAGAAGAGTTATCTTTAGCTGAGCAAAAACTCACAGAAACAGATTTAAAACCAGAAGATTTACGTCATCTTTGTGCAGCTCATATTGAATTAATTGAAGAGAAGACAGAGGAAATAAAATTAAACCTTGCTTCGGGTCATGTTATTCACACCTTAATATCAGAACACGATGAAATTTTAAGTTTTCTTAATCAGTTGGAAAAAGTAAACCAAGATATTCAGAAGATAGGAATTTATAACTCCAAAGATAAAATATTTAAAAAATTGAAACATATAAGTCATCATTTAATTGAAGCAGAAAATCACCACGCAAGAGAAGAGCAAATTCTTTTTCCTGAACTTGAAAAAAGAGGAATTTGGGGACCTCCTAAAATTATGAAAATGGACCACGAAGAATTAAAAGAAGAAAAAAGAGAATTAAAAAGGCTAGTTAAAAAAGCAAATAAAAACAATTTTAATAATTTTAAAGAAAGTCTTGACTCAACAGTAAAATCATTAGTTTTTGTTTTAAGAGAACATATTTTTAAAGAAAATAATATTCTTTATCCTACTGCCTTGGATGTTATAAAAGATAAAAAAGTTTGGGACAAAATGAAAGAAGAAGCCGATAAAATGGGTTATTGTTGTTTTACTCCCAAAAGATAATTATTTTTGACATTAACACAAACGCCGAATTATAATATAATATTATTTGATAAATTAACGCCCCGTAGTTTACGGGCTTTTGTCCTTGGGGATCCATACATGAACTACATAAAAAAAGAACACGAAATAACAGAGAATGTGTGTGAGGACTGTTTAACTCATTTGAATATAATAGCCCAAAAGATAGATCTTAAAAAAACAGAACTTGACTTTTTAAAACAGCCCAAAAGATCTTTTACAGTAAATATTCCCTTAAGAATGGATAATGGAGAGACCCAATTTTTAAATGGTTACAGGGTTCAATATAATGATTCTTTGGGCCCTACCAAAGGAGGAATAAGATTTCACCCTGCTGTTACTTTAAGTGAAGTTAAAACATTATCTTTTTTGATGGCTTTGAAAACAGCAGTAGCTGAATTGCCATTTGGTGGAGCGAAAGGAGGAGTGAGGGTTGATCCAAAAAAATTGTCAAAAAACGAGCTTGAAAGACTGAGCAGGGGATATATCAAACAATTTCATCCATTTTTGGGACCCCAGAAAGATATTCCAGCTCCTGACGTTAACACCAATGAACAGATTATGGCCTGGATGTTGGATGAGTATTCTAAGATAAAGGGGAGATTTATCCCGGCTGTTATTACTGGAAAACCAACTGAGCTTGGAGGATCACAAGGAAGGAAAATCGCAACGGCTCTTGGTGGTGCTTTTATCTTAAGAAGATTGGCTAAATTAAAGAAGAAAGATAAAAAGAAATTAAAAGTTGTAGTTCAGGGGTTTGGCAATGTTGGGGCAAACATAGCTAGAATTCTTCATGATTGGGGTTATAAAATAATAGCTATTAGTGATTCTGAGAAAGCATTTTACAACAAAGAAGGATTAGATATTGGAAAGATTATTGTTTCCCAGAAGAAAAAAGGATTTATTCCTCAGGTCAAAGGAGCGAAAGAAATATCAAACAAAGAACTTCTTGAACTTGAATGTGATATTTTAATTCCGGCTGCTGTTTCCCATCAGATAACAAAGAATAATGCTGACAAGATAAAAACTGGTATAATCTTGGAGATGGCAAATGCTCCTATAGTTCCAGGGGCTGATAAAATATTAGCTAAAAAAGATATTGAAATTGTTCCCGACATAATTGCCAATGCAGGAGGGGTCATTGTCAGTTATTTTGAATGGGTTCAGAACACAAAAAACGAATACTGGACTAAAAAAGAAGTTCTGAAGAAATTAGAAAAAAAGATAGTAGATTGTTTTAACTCAATATATTCAACTTGCCAGAAAAAAAAGTGTGATCTTAGAACATCAGCCTATATTATTGGTGTTGAAAAGATATTAAAAGCAGAGAAATTAAAAGGAAACTTAACCTAAAAAGGTCCTAAAAAAATATTAAACAAAACAAAAAGATGTTATCAAAATTACCTTTAAACTTAGATAAAGTAAACAAAGAAAACATAAACAAGCAGATTCTGAGGCTGGGTATTATTGCTGAGCTTGACGCTATTTCCTTTTATGAACAGTTAGCTGCCATGACAGACAAAGAAGATATCAAAAAAGTTCTTTTAGATGTTACAGCAGAAGAAAAAGAACACGTGGGAGAATTTGAGACTTTACTGTTGAGAGAAGATAAGGAACAAGCAGAGAAGGGAAAAGAGGGGAAAAAAGAAGTCGAAGAGCTAACTGGAAAATAATTATTAAAGGGAAGCTCTTTATTTCTCTATTGTTCAAAATTTGTTTGATAATAATGGAAAAATAAAAGACAATTCATATTTTAGAAGGGTAGACGGGTTCTTAAAAGAGTTACTTTGATATACAGGAGCTTTAAAAAAAACAAGAGAAAAAGATAAATAAAAAAGGTCGATAATTAATATAAGAAATTATGAAAAAAATAATCTATTTTCTAGCAGTTCTTGTATTAACAATGTTGCCCACGGTATCTGTTCTTGCAGATTATGACATGATGGGACCTTCAACAGGATATGGTTGTGGAATGATGGCCGGAATGGGTTTTTGGAACGCTCACTTGTTTGGGCTATTATATTTTTTAATATTGTCATTTATATTCTCTTTGATTTTCTGGGCAGTTTACAAATGGTTAATCAAAAAATAAGTTTAAATTATGCCAAAGAAAAAACCTTATACTCTTCCGGATTTACCCTATGATTACAATGCTTTGGAACCTTATATCTCAGAAGAACAATTAAAAGTTCATCATGATAAACATCATCAAGGATATACTGACAAATCAAATGCTATTTTAGAGAAGATTAATAAAGCAAGAGAAAGCGGGGAAAATATTGATATTAAAGCAACTCTTAAATTTCTATCTTTTAATATTGGGGGACATATTCTACACTCCCTTTTTTGGAAGAACATGAGACCATCAAAAGAGGGGGATAATAAACCAGGAGATGAATTAGCTGAAGCTATCAATGAAGAATTTGGAAGCTTTGAAAGATTTAAGAAGGAGTTTACTGGGGCAGCGAGTTCGGTTGAGGGTTCTGGTTGGGCGGCTTTAGTTTATGAAAAAGAAAGTGGGCGCTTATTGGTAGATCAAATAGAAAAGCACAATCTTGTTTTGTATCCCAATTCTGAGATTATAATGGTTCTTGATGTCTGGGAACACGCTTTCTACATTGATTACAAAAACGAGAAGGCAAAATTTATAGACGGCTTTTGGAATATTGTAAATTGGGAACAAGTAAACAAAAGATTCAAGGAAGCATCAAAATGAATCTTGCTTAAATGCTACTCTCAAAAAAACAGAAATCTTTTCTGAAGAGATTTGTTTCAATTTCAGCTTTTATCGGAGGGCTTTGTTGTTTTCTCCCTGTGGTTTTAGTCCTCTTGGGGCTGAGTACTGTTTCTTTTGCTGCCTCTTTAACTGATATCTTGTACGGTCAGTACAAATGGGCTTTCAGAGGAGCCGCATTAGTTTTTCTTTTAGGATCTTTATTTTGGTATCTTTACAGAAAAGAAGATATTTGTACCCTCGATGATTTAAAAAGAAAGAAAATATTAATAATTAATCTTGTCACAATTTCTCTTATTTTAGGAGTTTTAGCCTACATTATTTGGCTTTATGGAATAGTTGAGATTATGGGAATAATATTGAATATTTGGTAAAAGAATAATTCTAAATACTATTTTTAGACACCTTTGAGGGTGTTTTAAATTTTTTACAATTTGATAAACCACACTCTATATTTGAACAACAGTTGAATTGGAGATAGAATAAGTTATACCAAGGGAGTGAATAATAAGTTTTGGAGGTCGGTTATAAAATACAGAAAATAAAAAAGTAGTTTTCTTAAGAGTAATCTTCTTTATTTTTTGAAAACCTAATAAATAAAAATTAAACAAAAATAGATTATGATAGCCCTAAAAGATATTAAAAAAAATAGTCAAATTTTGGAGTTTATTAAAAAGAGCGACATGGTATTGGA
>CAYZYK010000024.1:0-11092 GCA_964482615.1 uncultured Candidatus Saccharibacteria bacterium | reverse complement strand
AAATAAATAAAAATGGCTCAATATCCCGTCCCTCAATTTATTGAAAGAGAAAGTAGAATTGCCTTCTTTCTGAGTTTCAGGCAGTTTTTCTATCTTTTAGCAGCAGGAGCTATTTGTTTTATTCTTTATTACACTCTTCCTCTTTTTCTTTTCGCAATTGCTGCCCTTATTATTTTCGGAGGAACAGCAGCTTTAGCTTTTATTAAAGTTGGGGGAATACCTCTATCTCAGGTAGTTCTTAATTCTGTTGGTTTTTTAATAAAAGCCAAACATTACACTTGGAAAAGGAAAGAAGCTTTATACCCAACAAAAAAAATAGAAAGAGCAGGGAAAAAAGAAAAACCATTAACTATGGCAGAAAAAAGCAAGCTTAAACAAAGGAAAGCTCAAGTTGAGTTAAAAACTAGATAAAAATTATGACAGAAACTTCCACTCAAAAATTTTTAGAAATTAATGACATAAAAGAAGGTGTTTTACTTTTGAAAAATAAAGAGCTGAGAGGAATAATGATGGTTTCTTCAATAAACTTTGCTTTGAAATCGGATGAGGAACAAACAGCTATTATTTATGGTTTTCAAAACTTCTTAAATACTTTGGACTTCCCCTGCCAGATACTGGCCAGATCAAGGAGAATAAATATCACCCCATATTTGGACGAATTAAGAGAACTAGAAAGAAAACAGATCAATGACCTTCTGCGCAAGCAAACAGAAAGTTATCGCGTTTTTATTGCCAAATTGGTTGAGGGTCAAACAATTATGACCAAAAACTTTTACATAGTTATTCCTTTCACTTTAGCTGAAGCTTTCGGGGTAACAGCATCAGTAAAAGAGAAATTCAGCCCGGGAAGAATTATAGGAATGCTTAAGGGAGAAAAAGAGAAGAAAAAAGTAGTAGGGTCTTTAACTGACGAACAATTTCAAAGATGCAGATCCCAACTTTGGCAGAGAATGGAATTTGTAGCTATGGGTCTGAGAAGGTGTGGGTTGGAAGCTGTTCCTTTGACTACTCCTGAGATTATAGAGTTATTCTGGGCTGTTCATCACCCAAAGCAAGCTGAAATTGGATATTATCCTGAAATTTTACCAGAACTTCTTAAATAAAATAATTAAAAATAAAAATGAAGTTTTCTTTACCCTTTTTAAAAAAGAAAGAAGAAAAAATCTTCCAAGAAGAAGAAATCGGAATTCAAGATATGATAGCTCCCCCTCATATAGGGGTAACCCAAGATCATTTGAAATTGGGGGAAAGGCTAGCAAAATCATTCTTTATTTTCTCCTATCCCAAATATCTATCTACTGGCTGGCTATCTCCGGTTATTAACCTTAATAGCCCCATGGATATATCTTTCTTTATGAACCCCATAAGTTCTGAGATGATTTTGAAGAAATTAAGGAAAAAAATAACAGATGTTTCATCGGAAATAATGGAAAGGGAAGAAAAGGGGCTAGTTAGAGATCCTTCCCTGGAAGAAGCTTACAGAAACATTGAAGATTTAAGAGACAAGCTGATGACAGCTCAATCTAAGATGTTCCGTTTTTCTTTATACATAACAATTTATGAAGACACCCAAAAAGAACTAAGAGAAACAGAACTTACTTTGAGATCTATTTTTGAATCTCGCTTAATCTATGTCAAGCCAGCTCTGTTTCGCCAGAGAGAAGGATTTATTTCTTGTACACCATCCGGACTGGACCTCATTGAAGTTAATATTCCTATGGACACAGAGCCTCTTTCAACTAGTTTTCCTTTTATTTCTTTTGATTTGAGTTCAAATGAGGGAATCTTGTATGGAATTAACAGACATAATAATTCTCTAGTTTTGTTTGATAGATTTTCTTTGGAAAACGCGAACTCAGTCGTTTTTGCTAAAGCGGGAGCGGGAAAATCTCTTCACGGCTCAGAACCTGTTTTAATAAAAAGAAAAGGGGGAATTAAATTAGTAAAAATCGGCTCTTTGGTTGAAAATCTGATTGAAAAACAGGGAGCAACTCAAATCGATGAAGAGTTAGAAGGTGTGATTTCTCCCGAAATTGAAGTTTTCAGTTTTAATAAAAATCTTAAAGGAGGGTGGTCAAAAGTCACGGTTGCTGCAAGAAAAAAAGCACCAAAAAAGCTTTATAAGTTTAAAACTCAAAGTGGAAGAGAAATTATAACTACCGCAGATCATAATATGCTGGTTTTAAAGAAAGGAAAAGTAACAGCTACTAAAAGTTCTGAAATAAAAAAAGGGGAATATGTTCCTTTGCCAAAAAGGGTTTTTGAAACAAATTCTTCTTTGAAATCTTTAAACCTCTTAAAGCTACTTAAGGGTTCAAATAAAGTTTACATTACGGGGGTTAAAAAATTAATTAAAGAAAACTATGACCTCTTAAAAAAAACAAAGATAGACAAAGGCTTTGATAAATATCTTTACAAGTACAAAACAGGTAGAAGAATCCCAATTCAATATTTCTGTAAAATTCTTGATTATCTTGGATTAACACTAAACTCTCCCAAGATTTCTAACTCAAAAGTTATTTCAAAAAACGGCAAAGAAAAATACTCTTTAGATATTAATTTCCCAATCTCAGCTGACTTTTTAAGAATTGTAGGATTTATTTCCGCTGAAGGGACAGTAAAAGACAAAGCCATATTAATTTCCAACAAAAACCAAGAGGTTCTCAAAAATATTGACTCATCGCTTAAAAAAATAGGAGTTCCTTTTTACTATGGCAACAATGGAATAATTGTTGCTTGTCGCTTGTTTATAGAATTAATAAAGGCATTGGGTGGGGAGGGGAAATCAGAAGAAAAGCAAGTTTTACCCATTATCTTTAATTTAGGAAGAGGAGGAATATCCCAGTATTTATCTGCCCATTTTGAGGGAGACGGAGGAGTAGGAAAACAAGAAATTGTGGTTACTTCAAAATCAGAAAAATTAATTTCAGAAATTTCTTATCTTTTGTACTTCTTTGGTATTATTGGCAGAATTTCAAAGACAAAAAAGAGACCCAGCAATTATAACTGGAAAGAAAAAAGAACTTATTGGAAGCTTTCAATATCTGGTCAAAATAATTTAAGAAAATTTGCCCAAAATATTAATTTCATCTCAGAAAGAAAACAAAAACAACTTTCTAAAATTATTCAAAAAGAAAACAATACCAATGTTAATGTTATCCCTAAAATAAAAAGTACCTTTGAAGAGATTTATCAATTATTCGGATTTCAATTGTCGGGAATTCCAGAAATTTCAGAATGGAAAAGAGGAATCCGTCGTCCTTCTCCTCAACATTTAAGAGAGGTAATTAAAAAAATTAGAAATAGAATTGAACGCTTTAAGAATTTAGAGTGTCAATTTAGAGTATTAGCTGAACTCCCTGAATTAAATTCTATTATTAAAACCGGCGAGAATAATAAAGATTTAAATAGTAAATTATGGGAAGAACTAAGTGAGAGTTGGAGGTTAATGAAAAATAGGGAGGTAAGACCAAAATCTAAAAATGCTTTCAGGGCTATCAATGTAGTAAAAGAAACCTCTTTTTCTTTGACAGAACTCAAAAACAAAACCCATCTTGGTTTTCAAGAAATGAATATTTACTTCAAAGACTATAACAGGTCTCTTCGGGGCACTCTAACGACCAGACCAAAATCAAACACTCGATACCGAATAATTCAAAAAGCAGCACAATTTGTCTGGGAAAACTACCAACAGATATTAAACCAAAATATCCCCGAGGTTGAAGAAAAACTAACCTTACTTGAAACTCTGGTTAGTTCTGATCTTTTTTGGGACCCGATTGTAGAAATTAAAAAAATCGGAAATAAAAAAGAAAAATATGTTTATGATTTAACAGTAGATAATGAAGTATTCTTAGCAGGAAAAGGAGGAATGTTCGTTCATAACTCTTACGCTATCAAGTTAGAAATTTTGCGCTCTTTGATGCAAGGAGTGAACGTTATTATTTTGGACCCAGAAAACGAATATGAATTTCTATCAGATGCTGTGGGTGGTTCTTTCTTTAAAATATCTCTAACCTCCCCAAACCATATAAATCCTTTTGATTTGCCTAAAATAAGAGAAGGTGAAGATCCAGAGAACGTGTTAAGGGGGAATATTATAAATTTGGTTGGTTTAATGAGGGTTATGTTGGGTGGTTTAAATCCAGAAGAAGACAGTATAATTGACCAGGCCTTAACTGAAACCTATGCTGTAAGAGACATTACTCTAGACTCTGACCCCAAAACCTGGCAAAATAATATTCCTATAATGTCAGATTTTGAGGAAGTATTAGACAGTATGGAGGGCGCAGAATCATTAACCAGAAAATTAAGAAAGTTCACCAGGGGTGCTTTTGCTGGGTTTTTTAATCAACCATCAAATATCTCTTTGGAAAATAATTTAGTAGTCTTTGGAATAAGAGACATGGAAGAGGAACTAAGAGAGATGGCCTCTTTTATTATTATGCGCTATATCTGGAATACAATAAGGGCTAAACTTAAAAAAAGAATTTTAGTTGTAGATGAAGCTTGGTGGATAATGCAATCTGCAGACGGGGCTTCTTTCTTGTATGGTTTAGCAAAAAGAGCAAGGAAATACTGGTTAGGATTAACCACTATCACCCAAGATGTTGCTGATTTTATGAAATCAGAATATGGCCAGCCTATTATAACCAATTCTTCAATGCAGCTTTTGATGAAACAATCTCCAGCCACAATTAATGTTGTTCAGGATACTTTCAACTTAACTGACATGGAAAAACAGCTTTTGCTTGAAGCTGCTGTTGGAGAAGGAATTTTCTTTGCGGGAAGAAAACACGTAGCAATAAGTATTGTGGCAAGTTACACTGAAGATCAAATAATAACTACCGCTCCCGAAGAGGTAGTTAAAATAAAAGAAGCAAAAAAGAAATTAAGAGGGAAATAACTTAAAATGTCTCTTGGTGGAAAAATATCAAGTGAGGGAACCAAAAGAACACTTATGGCTGCTATGACGGTCCCTGAAGGAATAATTATGTTAACTATAGCAGTTATTTTGGATGTTTTTGGTTTAGTCTTGTTCATATTGAGCCTTTTTAAGGTAGGAGTTCCTCTTTCTTGGTTATTAGATTTTATGGGGTTACCTATAGTAGTATGGACAATCACTCGTCCTTTCTATAGAACAATAACATCAAAAATAGCTGCCAAAATCGGAAAAACCGTCGGGAAAGCAGTAAATAGGATGCCCACTTTCAGAGAAGAAGGGGGCCAACCAGGTGCAGCTGGGGCAAAAGCAGCAACCAAAGCAGGAAAAGCAGGAAAAACTATAACTAAAGGGGGAGCTCGGGTTGGACTAGGAATAGCAGCAACTATTGCAACTATTATTGTTGAAGTGACCCCGTTTTTAGGAGATATATTCCCAACCTGGACCTTAAGGGTTATTTATGAGCTGATCCAGGGAGAAGTTACAAGTTTATGAAACTTAAAGTAAAAATTTTCTTATTTCCTTTATTTTTTCTTGTTTTTCTTTTGAAAGTAACTTTTGCTTTCGCTCTTGAGGTTAATTACCCACAGATTTTTGGAGAAATAATAGTTGAAGGGTCCAGTATAGAAGAATACGCTAGGTATTTTTTTAATTTGGGCTTAGCTGTTGCGGGAATAATTGCGCTGGGCACTGTTGTCTTTGGAGGAGTTCATTATTTAATATCCTTTGGTGCGGGTAAAATAACAAACAAGGGAAAAGACTGGATTAAAACTGGGGTCTTGGGTTTAATTATTGTTTTGTCTGTTTATGTAACTGTTTATACAATTAATCCTCAATTAATTAATTTGCAAATTCAGGAATTAATTCCTGTGGGGTTATATGGAAATGGAGGAATCACAACCCCCCCTGGTCCAGAAACCATTGTATATGAAGAAATCCCAATTGGAACTTTAACAGAAAATCTTTTAACCAGAACCGTCTATTGTTACGACTTTGACACAAACGGGGACCCAATCTTTAAGATAGACAACAAAGGAGATATAATATGGTTGCCAGATGAGTCTCCCGCTTCAACATTAGAAGATAATGATCGTGTAGATTGTCTTTGGCGAGTAGCTGAAGCTGCTAAAACAAAAGCAAAAAAATTTAAAATCTTATCAGAAAAAATAGTAAGCCTTATGAATCAATGCAACTCCCAAGGGTGTGTGCCAGCAGGAACTGCATGTTCTGGCGAAATTAAGAGTAGCTGGGCTTGTCCTTGTCTGGAAGACAAGTGCTACAAGCCCTCTCTTAATTTTCCCGGTTGTGGTGGAGCATACTGGTACGAAAGCAGACAAGAATATTGTGATCAAGGAGTTGTTCGTGATGAAAATATCGGTTGTAAGTCTCCGACAGATAATCCTGGCTTTGATACTTGTCCTTATTTAACACAAGAATTAGCCTTAGAAATTGGCTTCCCTTCTCTGATCGGAGAGAGCGGAAGGGAAGTGATAGAACATGGCCCCATATTAACAGAAAACGAGGGGATGGCTGGTTTAGATGAGTTTAGAACTCAATATCCTCTTTGTAGCCAATTAGGATTTTATCCACAGAACTATCCTTACATAGAATGTGTAGAGAGCGACTTAGATCTTTTGGCCCGAGATATCATTCCTATAGAACAATTTAAAAATAAAAGATTGATCGATCAGCTAAGATATTTGAATGCTTTGATGAAACTGAGAAGAGAGGAAGTTAAAAAAGATTTAGAAGTATTACAAGGGACAGACGCAAATGAATGTAAGGATGGTGCAGAATACAAACTAAGTGATTGTTATACGGTAAAACCTTATATTTATTTTATAAAATTAGTTGAAGAAACAGATAAAAAAGTAAAAATTATAGAAAGAGAAAAAATATTTGATGACCCTCTTACAGGGGAAGAAGTTGACATATCAAGATATTGTAGGGGTTTTTCTTTTTCTGAAAATGAATTTTACCAAACTTGCAGAAATATATGCCCGGGTTTCTCTGAAAATGATTTCTACTGTTACAAAAATTGTCCTGTTTGTCCCAACAATGACCCCAGCTGTTTAGAGTCTCAAGAATCTTGTGTAAAAGAATGTTTTGATACAAGCGAATGCCCGAGCTCTGATTTTGATAATTTCAAAGAGTGTCTTGTAACCGGAAGGAATCTTTGTCTGGGAAAGTGCAATCTAGAGGAAAACAGGTGTTTACAATCCTGTGAAGATAACTCTTATAATATTTGTAGTACTAATAACCAATGTAAACAAAAACTTATACAAGAATGTAAAGAGGGGTGTGTAGAGCAAAATTCAATTTGCCTAGAGAGTTGTAATAGTAACTCTAAGTGTTTTTTGGAGTATAGTTCAACCGGGGGTGACTTCGGGGGAGATGTTACTGTAAAGAAAAATCAAAGTAGTTGTTATATAGATCTTAGAGGATTAAAGGTCTGTAGTGATAAATTTAATGACTATGTAGGGTCAGAATCTGATTTTAAAGCCTGTGTAAAAAGCGCCTTAAAATGCAACTTCTGTAGCGACCAATATTCTGGCTACTATGAGTGTGCAGCATTTGGGCAAGTAGTTCCCTTAGAAGGAGTAACTAGTAAATGGCTTTATGAGGGTCATCCTTTTAGAAGACAAGCTCCTTTCTGTCAGGATGTATATTACAAAAAGTGTAATGCTTCTGGAGTAGAATGTGAATCAGACCAAGACTGTCAAGCAGGAGAAGAATGTATTCCTGTAACAAAATGTGGAGGAACTGGAGGGACTAATTGTCAAACAGACGATGATTGCGCTGAAGATAAAAAATGTCTTCCTATTATTAAATATTATGGAGTTGGAGACTTCGCTGAATGTTGGAAGTGTCCTTCTTGCTCAGAATGTCCAACCTGTCCATTTTTAGATGAAACACAGTCTGAGATAGAAGAAGCATGTCTTACTTGTGGGACAGAGTGCGAAGAATATTTTTACAACGACGATCCTTTAACTTTTTATTGTAGAAAAGAATATCGCCGAGAACAAGCGCTTCCAGCAAGATATTGGTATTGCCCTTTAAAAGATGAAATTCCGGTAGGACAAACAGTAGATGAAGCTGAGAAGTGGGCAGAAGAATTACTTGAAACTATCAGTGACCTTATTGCCAGAACAGATTATATGATAGAATATAATATAAAGCCAATAGGAAAAGAAACAGGGTATTGCGAGTGCGAAAGCAGATTAAGCGAGTGTAAAGTATGGTGGTTGTTGTTTAAAGATTTTCCAACAGGGCTTAATTTCTGCCTTGGAAAAAGAGATTGTAGAAGTAATTTTTATTCTTCGCCCGAATATGATTATAAATGCTACAGAGAAGACATTTCCGGCTCTCTTAACTATCATTATGAATGTCAAAATGAAGAATGTATTAAAGTAGAAGGTCAAGGCCAGGAGTCACGCTGTTTTATTGATCAGCATTGTGAGTTGGGAACTAACCGTTTCTGCCCTGACGGACAAACAAAACCAGCCGTCCGTCCTGTTTGTAGATGGCGCCAGGTTTATCATTTAGATGAAGACGGTTACTGTCTACCATGGCCAGACTCACATACTTGCTGGGCCGAACAACTAAATTCTTGTGAGGGCAATCCCTGTCAAAAAATGATAAACTTGTTAAAAGAAACAAGCAAAGCAGAAAGGAAAAGGTCTGAGTGTGAAACAGAAAGAGAATCAGAGCTAGAAGGATACTATGAGAAATTGAAAGCTGCTTTTGATAATTTTAAAGAATTTATTAAAGAAAAAGACAAGGAAAAAAGATCAGAGACATTAAAGAAATTAACATATTCAAGAAAAAAAATGAGCGAAGCTAGCAGGAATTTAACAGAGCTTGGCGCGGACACAACTAGAGTTTGGAATTGTAACGTGTTACTACAAGAAGGAGCCATTGATATTGGATGTTATGGTAGATTAATAGGAAAAACCCTCGACCCGCCAGAAATGCTTATGGACAATTGGTTCTCTTGTAGAAGGATTTATCAATAAAATAACAATAACTATAATTTAATGGCCAAAAGACAAAAAATAATTATAATATTTTCTCTCTCTGTTCTGTTTTTTGTCCCTTTTGTTAGTTTCTGCTCAGCAGCAGAGCTTGAGATTAACTATCCTCCTCTTCCTGGAGGAATAGAGATCAACAAAGACACTCTACTGCCAGGATATATAAATTATCTTTATATTATTGCAATATTTCTCGCTGGAATTATAGCTCTTTTGGGGTTGGTTGTGGGGGGAATACAATTTATGACTTCTGGGGGAAGTGGAGAGAAAGTAACAACAGCTAAACAAAGGATGGTTGGTGGAATATTAGGATTGGTAATCTTGTTTTCAGCCCATATGATTTTAACCAAGCTTAATCCCGATCTTTTAACCCTTAAAACAGCAGAATTAAAACCAGTTGCTGGCCTTAATTTGGTTGGAACTAACCCGCAGGGAGAAACTATAATGGTTCCAGCCCCTCGGAACCTTTCGGATGTAGACAGGGTAATAGAAAAAGGGTTTGATAAGTTAAAATGGGTTTGCACCCCCGCTGTTAGTTGTGATCCAGTTGAAAGATGTAAACAAAACCCATACCCTTTCTTTGTTTATAAATATAACGAGGTAGGTTATAAAAACTTTTCTGACTACACTACTATGGGCTGTAATGGTACTACAGATCAGATAAGTCTCAACTCAATAAAATCTTACGTAACACAAAGAAAAAGACCCGGTGTTTATTTTTATCCTCTTCCCGATTGTAAATTAAAACAAGGAGAAGATGTTTTACCTCCTCGCTTATATACTTCAAGCAATAGATCTTTTGATCCTCCTTATAAATCAGGGGGACACATAAATGCCTCTGTGCGAATAGTAAATGGGCCCGACCCAGAAAAAGGCCCTTTTTACGGAGTAATGCTTCATACTCGAGAAGACTACTTAGGAGGTGTTCTACATATACCCGCTTGTGAAAACCTCGCTAACTGTATCCCCTCTCAAGAAAGATGTGTTAGCTTCTCCGCTTCCTTTGTGGCTTTTGGCAAGGATTCACTTACTATATACAATTACAGTAACGGCAAGAGCGCAGGAGATGGTGTAGAATTTTGGACAGACCCCAAATGGGAAGGAGGAAAAAAATTATTAAAAGATAATTGGATAACTGAATGTTCTTATTGCAAAAAAACCAACATTGAAGCTCATGTTCCCGCAGAATGGTCTCCGGGAACCTCAGAAGCTGAGTTAGACTTGTGTGACCGTGACAATCCTACTTTTATGAAAACAAAGGGAGTACTTAAAAAACAGAATGAGTGTTTGGGGTCTATAAGATTAGAGGGAGATTATCTTTTGCTTCTTTTTAAATTAACAGTTGAAGAAGCACAAAAAAAACAAAAAGTTTCCACTGAAGAATGGTGGCATCAGGCCCAAAGATTCCCAATATCAAAAGAATTAGCAAAGCAGGCAGAATACGAAAAAGAAGGCTATCCAGATTATAGTATTGAAGAGGGGCCTATTTCTTTGTATAAAGAATGGTTAAAAAAACCAAAGTCATTTCTAATTATCCCTTTAGCAGAACCTCTCTAACAAGAGCTGAAACAAAATATTTTAAAAAGAAAAAGGCCAAGCACAATGGCCTGGTCCTTGTTTTTTATTAATTCACTTATTTGCTTTCTTTTGTCTTTCCGTTAATTGCGGCAACTATGGATGTAACAAATAACGTAATGCTCACAAAAAACATAATGATAATCCCGACTGTTATGAGCTTGTCTTTGAGAGGGGTAGAGTTAAGGCTTTTCCCAGCCTCCGATGCTTGTTCCATCAATGGAGAATCATCAAGAAAGCCAAACGTTTTAATAAAAAGGTCAGAACTGACTATGGGAAAAATCCCAAAAAACATGTACACCCCTTTCTTTTCTGGTATCACCTTTGGACGATCTTTCTTTAGAAAAACATACAAAGATATCAAGACAAAGCAAAGAATCAATACAACACTCGTGTAGTTTCCGGTTATCATTTCTTTTTCTTCCTTTCCTTATGAAGTTGAGAAGTTCTATATTGATTTTACAGAAAAAAAGAAGTTATGTCAAGGCAATGTACTGGTTCATATGATATGATACACTTTAAGGCCTTGAAAATCATATGAAAG
>CAYZYK010000023.1:0-11280 GCA_964482615.1 uncultured Candidatus Saccharibacteria bacterium | reverse complement strand
TCATCGTTTCAGAGAAGATTTTTTAGAAAAAAATAAATGTCCTGATTGTGGGGGAGAATTAACTGAAGCAAGGAAGTTTAATTTAATGATGAAAACTTTTGCGGGACCCGTAGAAAAAGAAGCTTCAGAAGTTTATCTTAGAGCAGAAACTGCTCAGGGAATTTATGTTAATTTTAAAAATGTTTTAGATTCAACGAGAACAAAATTACCTTTTGGTATCTGTCAGATCGGAAAATCCTTTCGCAATGAAATCACACCTCGTAACTTTATCTTCCGTACCAGGGAATTTGAACAAATGGAAATGCAGTGGTTCTGTCAACCAAAAGAAGCTGAAGAATACTTTGAATACTGGAAAAAAGAGAGAATAAAATGGTACACGGATTTGGGTATTAAAAAAGAGAATTTGAGGATAAAGGAAGTTCCAGAGAATGACAGACCTCATTACGCAAGACAGGCTTTGGATCTTGAATATTATTTTCCTTTTGGTTGGGATGAAATAGAAGGAATTCACAACAGGGGAGATTTTGATTTATCTAATCATTCTGAACACTCAGGCCAAGATTTGAGATATCAGGATAAAAAAACAGACAAAAAATACTTTCCTTTCATAATAGAAACCTCATCTGGGGTTGATCGTTCTTTGCTTGCTTTCTTGTCTGAAGCTTACCAGGAGGTTAAAGGGGGCAGGACAAAGACAACCAAATCAATAAAAGATAAAGAAGTTTTGTTAAAACTTAATAAAAAACTATCTCCAATCAAAGTTGCTGTTTTACCTTTATTAAGGAACAAACCCAAATTGGTTAAAAAAGCAAAAGGGATTTATTTTGAAGTCAAAAGACATTTTGTTTCCCAATACGATGAAGCAGGTTCAATTGGAAGAAGGTATCGCCGCCAGGATGAAAGTGGAACAGTTTTTGCTGTTACTGTGGATTTTGATACCTTAAAAGATGATACAGTTACATTAAGAGACAGAGATACTATGAAACAAGAAAGGGTTGAGATTGGAAAATTGATTAAAATCTTAAAAGAAAATCTGAAAAATTAAAGTGAAAAAAGATACTCTTTACAAAAGAAAAACCTTAAAAAACGGATTGAGGATTATAACTGTTCCGATGAAAAATACTAGAGCAGTAACAACCCTTATTTTAGTGGGGACTGGTAGTAAATACGAGACAAAAGACATAAATGGAATATCCCATTTCCTGGAACACATGTTTTTTAAGGGAACGAAAAAAAGACCCAATACTTTAAAAATAGCAGAGACACTTGATAGGGTGGGAGGAGAATATAATGCCTTTACCGGGAAAGAACTCACTGGTTTTTGGGCTAAGGTTCAAAGTAAGCATTTAGACTTGGCTTTGGATTGGATTTCAGACATATTTTTGAACTCAAAGCTTGAAGAAAAAGAAATAGAAAAAGAAAAAGGAGTAATAATAGAAGAGATAAATATGTATTTGGATACCCCTATTCAGTATATTGGGAACCTCTGGGAAAAACTTCTTTATGGCGATCAACCAGCTGGGTGGTTAACAATTGGCGAGAAAGAAGACATTTTGAATTTCAACAGAAAAAAAGTTGTAAATTATCTTAAAAGAAATTATTCTTCCAAAAATACTATAGTTTGTTTAGCAGGAGATATAGATTCTGGGGAAGTAGAAAAGAAGATTAAAAAGTATTTTAAGAGTATTAATATGTCATTTCCTCCTCAAAAAAAAGAAGTAAAAGAAGAACAAACTGCTCCTTGTGTTCTCTCTTATTTTAAAAAGACTGACCAAACTCATTTATGTTTGGGTGTGAGAGGGTATAATAGATTTCATCCCAAGAGATATATTCAGTCTCTTTTAGCTGTAATTTTGGGGGGTAATATGAGTTCAAGACTTTTTATTTCAGTTAGAGAAAAAAGAGGTCTTGCTTACTATATTAAAACTTCTTCTGAATCAAACACAGATACTGGTTATTTGGTGACTCAAGCGGGAATCCGCCACCAGGAAACAAAGAAAGCGGTTAAACTAATATTAAAAGAATACAGCATACTTAAAGATAAAGGAACCAACAAAGCAGAGCTTAAAAAAGCTAAAGATTATCTTAAGGGAAAATTATCTTTATCTTTGGAATCTTCAGACACCCAAGCTTCTTTTTATGCTGGTCAGGAGTTATTAGATAAGGAAATTTTAACTCCAAAAGAGAAATTTAAAATAATTGACCGAATTACTGTAAATGATATAAAAAAGGTAGCGGAAGAAATATTTAAACCAGAAAATCTTAATTTAGCTTTAATAGGGCCCCAAAAAGAAAAATTTAAAAAAATACTAAAATTATGAATGATCGAAAACAGCTATTGGACATTTCCTGGAAAGGAATTTTAAAAGTTTTTTTAGCGGGTTTTGCTTTCTATCTTATTTATTTAGCAAGGGATATTGTAATTTGGACTATTTTTGCTTTGGTAATATCCCTTTTGCTTAACCCTGTTATTAATTTTTTGAGGAAATTTAAAATTCCCCGGTTTTTAGCAGCTGCTCTGGTTTATTTATCTATTTTTGGGCTTTTAGGAATTGTTGTTTATATGACAGCCCCCATCTTTGTTTTTGAAATAAAGCAGTTTTCCCAATCTCTTCCCCAGTATTTTCAGCAAGTCAACCCCTACCTGAAAAGTTTGGGGATTGAGATTCAACAACAACTACAAGCTTTTACCCAAGATTTAACAGGAAGATTACAGGAAATTTCAGCTGGTGTTTTAGGAGCTTTATCTTTTATTTTTGGTGGTATTTTTTCTACTGTTTTTATTATTTTTACTGCCTTTTTTATTTCCCTGGAAGAGGGTGGAATAGAAAAAGGGCTGAAGCTTTTTTTCCCGAAAAAATATGAAGATTATGCTTCAAAAGTTTTCCGCAGGTGCCAAGTTAAAATAAGCGGTTGGTTTGGGGCCAGAATTTTGTCTTCTGTTTTTGTTGGTTTGAGCACTTTTCTTGTTTTACTTTTGTTTGAGGTAAAATACGCTTTTGTTTTAGCTTTGTTATCTGGTCTTTTAAACTTTATCCCTTATTTAGGAGCCTTGCTAGCTGGTGTTTTGTTATTTTTGGCTATAATTGTTACTTCTTCTTTGTGGAAGGCTGTATTCGGTTTATCTGGTTTTATTATTATCCAGCAAATAGAAAACTATATTATTACCCCTCTTTTAACTAAAAGAATTATTGGTTTGCCACCTGTAATAGTTTTGATCTCTTTGGCTGTGGGAGGGAAAGTTCTGGGAGTTTTGGGAGCTATCTTCGCTATTCCAATGGCTGGGATCTTGTATGAATTCTTAAAAGATTTTTTGAATAAAAGAAAAGACAGAGAGGAGGAAACTGAAATAATTTAATTTTATTTTTGATTTCTAAATGAAATTATGAGTACCCTTTATATCGTTGCTACTCCAATTGGGAACTTGGAAGATATTTCTTCTCGGGCCCTCCGAATACTATCGGGGGTTGATTTAATTTTGTGTGAAGACACGAGAAAAACCAAGAAGCTATTAAATCATTTTGGAATAAAAAATCGTACTTTAAGCTACCATCAGCATTCAAAAATTAAAAAGACTGAGAAGATTATGGGTTTTTTGGAAGGGGGAAAGAATCTTGCTTTAGTTTCAGATTCTGGAAGTCCAGGTATTTCAGATCCAGGTAACAATTTAATAGATAAATTAAAGGAAAGATTGGGAGATAAAGTTAAAGTTGTTCCTGTTCCGGGACCCTCAGCTTTAATCTCTTTGGCTTCTGTGTCTGGTTTTCCAATGAACAAGTTTTTGTTTCTTGGGTTTGCTCCAGCTAAAAGAAAAAGAAACAAATTCTTTAAAAAGATAGCAGGATATGATTATCCTGTAATATTGTATGAGTCGCCCCATCGTATCTTAAAAACTCTAAAAGAGATAAAAGAAGCGACTGGGAACCGCGAGCTTGTGGTGGGAAGAGAATTAACAAAAAAGTTTGAAACAATTTATCGAGGAAATATAGATGAGGTAACAGAGAAGATAAAAAAAGATAAAAAGAAAGGAGAATTTACAATAGTTATTAATAGAAAGAAATGAATATATATTCTGTTAAATTCTTTTTTGGGCCCTGAATCTGTGCTAAAATAAAGGAGTTTTAATCTCCTTTTTAAAATTATGTCAAAAGAAAAATTCTATATTACAACAAGTATAGCTTACACGAATGCTCCACCTCACATCGGGTTTGCTTTGGAGGTTATTCAAGCTGATGTTTTGGCAAGACACCACAGGTCCTTGGGGAAAGACGTTTTCTTTTTGACTGGAACTGATGAGCATGGAACTAAAGTAGCTAAAGCAGCAGAGAAAAAGGGTAAAAAACCAAAAGAGTTTGCTGATGAAGTTTCGGGTAAATTTAAAAAATTAACAGAAGATCTTAATCTGTCTAATGATGATTTTATACGGACAACAGATGAAAAAAAGCACTGGTTGGGAGTAAGGAAAGTCTGGAAGGGCTTGAAAGAGAAAGGAGATATTTACAAAAAAGAATACAAAGGCCTTTATTGTGAAGGTTGTGAAGCTTTCATTACAAAAAAAGACCTGAGAAAAGGGAAATGTGCTATTCATCAAACAATTCCTCAGAGAGTTGAGGAAGAAAATTATTTTTTCCGGCTTTCTAAATATTCAGAAAAAATTAAAGAAAACATTAAAAAAGATAGAATTAAAGTTATTCCCCAGACAAGAAAGAACGAAATCTTAAGTTTTATTAAGGGGGGACTTGAAGATATTAGTTTTTCCCGACCCAGAAAAGATTTAAAATGGGGGATTGAAGTTCCCAACGACAAAACCCAAACAATATATGTTTGGAGCGATGCCCTGAGTAACTATATTTCAGCCATAGGTTATGGTAAAAAAACAAAGAAATTTAAGAAATATTGGCCAGCGGATATTCATTGTATTGGAAAGGATATTTTAAGGTTTCATGCTACTATTTGGCCCGGAATGCTTCTCTCTCTTGGTTTGGATTTACCCCAAAATATATTTGTTCACGGCTTTATTACCGCAGGTGGTAAGAAAATGTCGAAATCTTTAGGGAATGTAGTTGATCCCTTTCAATTAATTGAAACATACGGGACAGACGCAGTAAGGTATTATTTGTTAAGAGAAATACCCCCCACAAAAGACGGTGATTTCACTTATCAAAAATTTGAGAAAAGATACAATGATGATTTAGCAAAAGGGCTTGGTAATCTCTTGGCTAGAGTGAGAACTATGACAGAAAAAATAGGGTTCAAAGAAACAAAAGATAATGTTCTTTTATCTAAAATTAAAGGGACAAAAACAAACTACAAAAAGAACTTAGAAGGGTTTAAATTCAACGAGGCTTTAATGGATGTTTGGAACCTTATATCCTATTGTGATAAATATATTGAGAGAGAAAAGCCCTGGGAGAAAAAAAAGGAGAAAAAAGAAAAAGCCCAGAAAGTTCTTGGTAACTTGTTAATTGCTTTAGATGGTGTTTCAGAGATGCTCAATCCTTTTTTGCCAGAGACAGCAGAGAAAATTAGAAAGGAAATAAAAAGAGATAAAAGAACAGAAAAATTAACAAAAAAGAGAAAAGGAAAATTGTTGTTTCCTAGAAAATAATTATGCTTACTGATACCCACGCTCATTTAAACTTTAAGCAGTTTGAAAAAGACAGAGAAAGAGTAATTAAAAAAGCTCTTGAGGGTGGTGTTGAAAAGATTATAAATGTGGGAACTAACCTTAAATCTTCCAGAGAATCTGTTGAACTTTCAAAGAGATATAAAAATATTTACGCTTCTGTTAGTTTACACCCAATAGATGTTGAGAAAGAGAAATTTGATGAAGATATCTGGTTAAATTTAGCAAAAAAAGAGAAAGTAGTTGCTGTTGGGGAAACAGGATTTGATTTTTATCATCAGTCTAATAGAGAGAAGCAAAAAGAAATTTTTAAGAGGTTGATTGAAATAGCAAAGAGAGTAAAAAAACCTTTAGTTTTACACAGTAGAGAATCAGATCGAGAAGTATTGAATGTTTTGAAAGAAAGTAATCTTTCTTTAAGGCCTGGAGTAATTCATTGTTTCGGCAGAGATTTTGCTGTAGCTAAACAATTTTTAGATTTGGGGTTTTTAATCTCCTATACAGGGAATATAACATACAATAGAGAAAGAGCTTCTTCTGTTTCTGGGGTTCCTTTGGAAAAAATAATGCTTGAAACTGATTGTCCTTTTATGAGCCCTCAGCCATTTCGGGGAAAAAGGAACGAACCTCTTTATTTGAAATATATTGCTGAAAAGATAGCTGAGATAAAAGGAGTAAGCTTTGAGGAGGTTGAAAAAACAACAACAAAAAACGCAAAAGAATTATTTAAAATATGAACTATAATCCTCAAAAAATTGAGAAAAAATGGCAGAAATATTGGGAAGATAATAATTTTTTCAAAGCAGAAGATTTATCTGAAAAACTAAAAAAATATATTTTAGTTGAGTTTCCTTACCCTTCGGGAGAGGGTCTTCATGTTGGGCACTGTAAAAGTTATGTTGCTTTGGACATTATCTCAAGAAAAAAGAGAATGGAGGGCTTTAATGTTCTTTTTCCCATGGGTTGGGATGCTTTTGGTTTACCTACCGAAAACTATGCTATTAAAACGGGAGTTCATCCGAGGGTGGCTACTAAAAAGAACACAGAAACTTTCAAAAAACAAGAAAAGTCTTTGGGCTTGAGCTTTGATTGGTTAAGAGAAATTAATACAACAGAAACTAGATATTATAAATGGACTCAATGGATATTTTTGAAGCTTTATGAAAAAGGTTTAGCTTACAAAGAAAAAATGCCTATTAATTGGTGTCCTTCCTGTAAAATTGGTTTAGCAAACGAAGAGGTAATTGAGGGTCATTGTGAAAGATGCGGAGAAAAAGTTGTAAAAAAAGAAAAAGAACAATGGTTGTTAAAAATTACAGACTACGCAGATCGCCTCATCGATGATTTGGAACTGGTTGATTTTCCAGAAAAAGTAAAAACATTACAAAGAGATTGGATAGGTAAATCAGAAGGAGTGGAATTTAAAATGCCAGTTTACAAAGGAGAAGAAAAAAAGAAAATAAAAGAAAATCTTAAAGTTTTCACAACCAGGATTGATACTGTTTTTGGTATGAGCTATGTTGTTGTCTCTGTTGATCACCCATTAGTTAAAGAACTAACAACAGAGAATCAAAAAAAAGAAATTGAAAAATATGTTAAAGAAGCAAAACAAAAACTTGAATTTGAAAGAGTTGAGAAAGGAAAAGAAAAAAAGGGGGTATTTTCTGGGAGCTACGCTGAAAATATTTTCAACAGGGAAAAGGTCCCGATATTTGTTGCAGATTATGTTTTAATGCATTATGGAACAGGAGCTATTATGGCAGTTCCAGCCCACGATGAAAGAGATTGGAAATTTGCCAAAAAGTATGATTTACCCATAGTTGAGGTTGTTAAGCCCAAAATAGGGAAAAACGATATTAAAAAAGAAGCTTTTGTTGAAGACGGGATTTTAGTGAATTCAGCTGAATTCTCAAACTTAAGTTCAGAGGAAGCAAGAGAGAAAATGACAGAATGGCTTAAAAAAGAGAATAAAGGAAAAGAAGCTGTTCATTACAAATTAAGAGATTGGGTTTTTTCAAGACAACATTATTGGGGTGAGCCTATTCCCGTGGTTTATTGTGAGAGTTGTGGTTGGGTTTCTATTCGAGAAGGGGACTTACCTTTGGAATTACCGGAAGTTGAAAAATATCAACCAACAGAAACAGGAGAATCGCCCTTAGCTGCAATCAAAAGCTGGGTTAGAACAGAATGTCCCAAGTGTGGAAAAGAAGCAAGAAGAGAAACAGATACTATGCCCAATTGGGCGGGTTCTAACTGGTATTATTTAAGATATTGTGATCCTAAAAACAATGAAAAGTTGGCTGCCCCCAAATTATTGAAATATTGGATGCCGGTTGACTGGTATAATGGTGGCATGGAACATACAACCTTACATCTTTTATACTCCCGCTTTATTTTTAAATTTTTATGGGATATTGGAGCAGTACCAAAAGAAATAGGTCCAGAGCCCTATAAAAAAAGAACCTCACACGGGGTAATCTTGGGCGAGGGTGGAATTAAAATGTCCAAATCAAAGGGTAACGTAGTTAATCCCGACAAAGTAGTAAAAGAACATGGAGCTGATACCCTTCGCCTTTATGAAATGTTTATGGGTCCTTTTGATCAGGCTATTCCTTGGGACCCAAAAGGACTTTTGGGAGTTAAAAGGTTTTTGGGAAAAGTATGGAAATTAATTGATGATTTTTCTTTGTCAAAGGAGGAAGTAAATAAAGATATTAGTTTAAAGAAGCTTCTTCACAAAACAATAAAGAAAGTGACAGAAGATATTGAAAAAATGAAATTTAATACCGCTTTAAGTTCTATGATGGAATTTAGCAATGAGTGGAAAAAAGAAATTAATGGATTAACAAAAGAAGAAGTTGAAAACTTCTTGAAAATCTTATCACCGTTTGCTCCACACATCACAGAAGAGTTGTGGCAGAAAATAGGAAATAAAAAAAGTATTTTTTTGCAAGAGTGGCCAAAGTATAATATTGAACTTACAAAAGAAGAAGAAATAACCTTGATAATACAAGTAAACGGAAAATTGAGAGACCAAATTAAAACAGAAAGAGGTATTTCCAAAAAAGAAGCAGAAGAAATTGCAAAAAATCAGAAAAAAATTAAAAAAAGGATTGAAGGAAAGGAAATAAAAAAGGTTATTTTCGTTCCCGATAAATTGATTAATTTTGTGGTGAAATAATCAAATATCTCCATTTGATTTTTAATTAGTAAAAATGATTAAAAAAATAGTTATTGCAGCAGCAGGGGAGGGTACTAGAATGAGACCTCTTACGGCTGAAAAACCGAAACATTTAATTGATGTCCGAGGTAGACCATTCCTCGGTTATGTTTTTGATAATATTTTAAAAGCAGGATTTGAAGAGCTGATTTTAGTTGTGGGATACAAAGCAGAGAAATTTTATGAATTTTTAAGAAATTATTCTCCCCCAGAAGAGACTGAAGGTTATGAGGTGAAAACTGTAAATCAATTTGAGATTCTGGGAAAAGCTGAAGGGAAAGGAAAGAATGGGAAATATGGTACTGCTTGTCCTCTAATATGCGTTAAAGATATTATTGGGGAAGAGAACTTTGTTATGGTTTTCGGGGATAATCTTTATTCTGTTGAAGATCTTAAATCTTTTAAGATTAATGATGATTTAAATTATGTGGGGGGATTGGAACATAAACACCCAGAGAAATACGGAGTTCTTTTATCTGACGACGGTTTTTTAAGAAAAATAATAGAGAAACCAAAAAACCCAACTACTAATTTGATTACTACCGGTCTTTACAAGTTTACCCCAGAGGTTTTCGAAAAGATTTCAGAAATTGAAAAATCTTCCAGGGGTGAATATGAAATTACAGACGTGGTTACTTTGTTGGCTGAAGAGAAGAAAGTTAAAATTAAAAAACTTCAAGATTATTGGTTGGATTTTGGTAATCCCAGAGATATTAAAAAGGTAACTTATTTTTTGAAAAAAAGAGAAGTAAAGTAAGTTTTGGAATCATGAAGATTGTAAGAGAAAGTAATTTTGATAAAATATTAAGTACTCTCCAAGAAGGGAAGGTTATAATTTCACCAACAGATACTGTTTATGGTCTTTTAGCAGATGCAGAAAACAAGAAGACGGTGGAAAGAGTTTTTGAAATAAAAAGAAGGGATTTCAAAAAACCTGTTCCAATTTTTGTTCAAAATTTAAAAAAAGCAAAAGAAATTATTTTCGTAAACAGAGAACAACAGGTAATTTTAGAGAAATTTTGGCCAGGGAAATTAACTGCTGTTATGGAGGCTACTTCAGAAGCTAAAAAGATATTTCCTTTTGGGATTATCTCTGAAAAAGGAAAAATAGGAGTCAGAATTCCAGATTATGAATTGATTAATAATTTATTGAGAAAATTAAAAAAGTCCTTGATTGCAACCTCAGCTAATATTTCTGGGAAACCGTCTTCAACTCAAATCAAAAAAGTTATTTCCCAATTTGAAGATAGAGAAATAAAGCCTGATTTAATAATAAATTCGGGGAAACTTAAAGAATCAGAATCCTCAACTGTAATTGATTTAACTGGTTCTAAATTTAATATTTTAAGAGAAGGAGCAATTAAAAAAAAGGAATTGATTTAAATTTAAAAAGTGGACATTTTCCTTTTTCAGAAAATAAATCAATGGGCCGGGAAATGGATTTGGCTTGATATTTTAGGAATCTATTTTGCCCAATATTTTGAATATGTTTTGATATTTTGCTTGTTGTTATTCTTATTTTTTAACTTCAAGAAATATTGGAAAATGATAATTTGGAGTTTTGTTGCTGCTTTTTTCTCCAGATTAATAATTACAAATCTCATCCGCTGGGTTTTTCTAAGAACTCGACCCTTTGTTGAAAATAAAGTTAATCTTCTTTTTGAGGTCTCTCCCACATCCTCTTTTCCTTCCGGTCATGCAAGTTTCTATTTTGCTTTAGCTACCTTAGTTTTTCTTTTTCTTTGGGAAATGAAAAAACCACCAAAGTTATGGTGGCAAATTAGTCTATTTTTCTTCTTTTCTGCTTTTATAATAAGCTTTGCTCGTGTTTTTTCTGGTGTCCATTGGTCATCAGACATCTTAGTTGGAATAGCGGTGGGGGTTTTTTCTGGTTGGTTGGTAAATAAAATGTCTAAGAAATTTTAGAGAAATTACATTCGTAATAAAAAGGGAGCTTTTTGCTCTTATTTTTTATTCTTTGATTTTCTTTGAATCTGGCATTGAATTACTCGTAAGTTTTACTTTTTTGAATTCTAAAGCGTTATCAGTTTTTGTTAAACTGATGGTGTTTGGCACCTTTTTTCATTAATAAAAAGAAGTTGGTTGGGTTGTGTATCTATACAACCAAGCTCGAACTTATTTTACCGAAAATTCCTGAAAAAGAGAGAATTTTGATACTCCAAATAGAGGTTCTCAAACTTTCATTTTTATCTTACCAAATTTAATTCACAAATCCAAGAGGCGAAACCTAAATGCGAAGAAATAAGTGAGTCAGGAAACGGGTCGGCAAAAAGCCGCTCCGCTTCCTGCCAAAACCGCCGGCCTTCGGGCGGAAAATAATCAAAAGAATAATTTTTCTTCGTCTAATAAAGAATTTTTATCCTGTTTTATTTTTACAGCGAAAATTTGACTTTTAGAGGAATTTAGTTAGAAT
>CAYZYK010000022.1:10535-11381 GCA_964482615.1 uncultured Candidatus Saccharibacteria bacterium | reverse complement strand
TTACCCTGACATTTCTACTTTGCCCTACCCTGACATTATCACGTTGGTATCACAATGGTAAAATAGGACTTGACAATTTCTTCAAAAAGATTAAACTAATAACATAAAAGAAGCCACAGACAATAGGTAGCTTTAAGGTGTAAATCCTATCGAGGCCCAAAAAGGTTTTTATTTTTATTAACTTTGTCTGTGGGAACAGACATTTTTATTTTCAACATGGCTTTAACCAAAGAAAGAAAAAAAGAAGTAATTGAAGATGTTAAAGAGAAACTTGATAGACAGAAGTCAATGATTTTTGTTGATTTTTCTGGTCTCAGTTCAGATAAAATATTTGAACTAAAGGGTAAATTAGAAAAGGCGGGTTGCGTTTTTCAGGTAGTTAAAAAATCTTTGTTTAAAATAGCTTTAAGGAAAGCTAAAATTTCTATTTCAAAAAAAATTGATGAAATTTCCGGCCAGCTTGCTTTAATCTTCTGTTTTGAGAAAGAAAATAAGTCTCCCAAAATAAGTTATCAATTTTCAGAACAAAACAAGAATTTAGAAATATTGGGTGGTTATTTAGATCAAGAATTTAAATTGGCCGAAGACGTAATTGCTATAGCTAAATTACCGACCAGAGAAGAACTTTTAGCTGGTTTAACGAATATCGTCTCTGCTCCAACCTCAAATTTTGTCGGAGTTTTAAAGAGTAATTTGCAAAAATTAGTCATTGCATTAAAACAAATTAAAAATTAATCTTTAGATATTTAGATTCAATCTTTTAATTATTGTTGAAATATTGAACTAGAAATCTAAACCTAAAATGGTCGAAAAAAACAAAAAAGAAGAAAAATCAGAAGAAGAGAA
>CAYZYK010000022.1:0-10435 GCA_964482615.1 uncultured Candidatus Saccharibacteria bacterium | reverse complement strand
GAAAGAAGAGAAGAAAGAAGAGAAGAAAGAAGAGAAGAAAGAAGAGAAGAAAGAAGAGAAGAAAGAACCTTCTACAGAAAAACCAAGAGAAGAGGAGGAAGAAGTAGTAGAGATTCCAGCTAAATTTAAAGATTTAGTTGAAAAAATAGAGGAAATGAAAGTTGCTGATTTAGCAGAATTAGTAAAAATTTTAGAAAAGAAATTTGGAGTAACAGCTGTCCCCCAAGTTGTTATGGGTGGAGGTGCTCCTGGGGTAGCTGGAGGTGGAGAGGAAACCGAAGAAAAAGCAGCCTACAACATTGAATTAACTGATATTGGATCCAAGAAAATTGAAGTTATTAAAGCTGTCCGGGATATAACAGACAAGGGACTTAAGGATTCAAAAGAAATAGTTGATAAAGCAGTTGATTCTCCCCAGGTGATTAAAGAAAACGTTAAGAAAGAAGAGGCAGAAGAGATTAAGAAAAAATTTGAAGAAGCTGGAGCAAAAGTGGAACTGAAATAAGATCCAGACTGATCAGCCTTTTGATTTGAAGATAAGACCCCTCAGATTAGAAGGGGTTTTGTCTTTTTTATTGCTTCTTCAGATAAAAATGTTAAAATAAATGGAGGGCAATTAGCTCAGCGGCAGAGCACTGTCTTCACATGGCAGGGGTCGTAGGTTCAAATCCTGCATTGCCCACATGATTTCTTTTTTCTGGACCAAACATTCCAAGCAGAAAATGAGAGAATATAATCTTTCCAAAACGAAGGTAAGAAAAGCAATTCAAGACCCTAAGCGAAAAGAAAAGGGGATAGCTCCCCAAACAGTCGCTGTTATGAAGCCTTTTTTCAAAAAGAATTACAAAGGTGAAATTTGGGTAATGTACCATGACACAAAAAAGAAAAGGAAAATAATTGCTGCTTGGCGTTATCCGGGGGAAAGTCCTGTGGGGGAAGAAATTCCAATTCCCGAAGATATTAAAAATAAATTAACAAAAAAACATGAATTTTAATAAAATTTTCGGATATTTTCTTCTATTCTTGGGTTTAGTAATAATCTGCTGGAGTCTTTACGGCACCTATAATATTTTCACAGACAAAACCAATCCTCCAGAAATCTTTGAACTTTCAGAAGAAAAAATAGATATTTCACCTTCCTCGGGCAGTTTACAAAATAGAGAGGACCAAATTAGAGAATTAATAAAACAGCAACTTGAAGGAATGATCCCACCAGATTCTATTTCTAAACTTTTAAATCTGATAAGTTGGTCAATAATGATTGGAATTTTTGTTTTTGCTGCAAGTAAAATTTCATCTATTGGAATTCAACTAATAAGAAAATAATGCCTAATATTTCTTTGAGAACAAATATAATATCTTTATGGATTTCTTGGTATTTTAAGAAAATGCCAAGTGAGATATCAAAAGGATGGAAGAACTTACTTGCTTTTAACTTAGAATATTTTTCTATTCCTCTTCTTTTTAGAACTCTTTTTACTCCTTGGAGAAGAACAGCTTGGGAGTATCCTCGAGGATTTGATATAAAAATATATCTTGAGAACTTTATTTCTAATATTTTCTCACGATTCCTGGGAGCTTTAATGAGGCTCTTTTTAATATTAGGTGGAATTATTTCTGAAATTTTAATCTTCTTTTTGGGTGCTATTATTATCTTATCTTGGTTATTTTTACCTGTTTTGTTGGTAATAGGATTTATTGTCGGATTAAGACTTTTAGTTTATTTCTAATATGTTCAATTTTAGTTTAAAAAAAACAGCAGTTTATCAGGCCCTAAAATGGGAGAAACTACCCCTTTTTAAGCTAGCTGGTATTTTCACAAAAATATTCTTTTACCTTTTTGTTCTTTGTCTGTTTTTGTTTGCTTTATTTTTTATTTTTCAATTTTTATCTAGTTATTTCTTTTTGGGTTTATCAATTATATTATTAACTGTCGTTTTATTTTTCTGGCAGGTTTCTTTGTTTTTTGAAACAGAAGTTAAGAGTCCAGAAATTGAAATTCCTCTTTCTGAAGCCCTTGTTGAACCCCAAAGGTATAATTTAGCGGAATTTTTAGATTTTGAAGCAGCAAAGAGCATCCGAGCAGCAATCAGGTTTTGTAAAAAAAGAAAAATTAATAAAATTTCTTCAACTATTCTTTTTTACTCGCTTTTAAAAGAGAGCAAGATTGCTCAGAATCTTTTTTGGAGATTAGGATTGAAGCCAGAAGATTTTCAAGAGAGATTAAAAAACTATATTGAAAAGGAAAGAAGAGAAAAACGTGCTTCAGATAAATTCTCTCAAGATTTTCAAAAAACAATAATTGAGGCTGCAAAAACAGCCCAAAAAAGAAAAAAGAAAGACATAAGAATAAGCCCAAGAGAAATTTTGGTGGGGCTTTCAAAACACAATCCCTTCTTTAAAGATTTCTTAATTAAAGCAGAGGAATTCAAAGAAAAAGATATAGAGAATATAACCAGATGGTCTGATTATCTGGAAAGAAGAAAAAAAGAAAGAAAGAAGTTTTGGACAAAAAAGAATTTATCAAAACACGGCTCTATTGGAAAAGATTGGGCTTCAGGATACACCATTACCTTAGATCAGTTTTCTATTGACTGGCGTGATATTGTAAGCACCTGGTATTTCAAAGAAATCGTGGGACACGGAAAAGAAATTAAGAAAATAGAAAGAGTTTTAACCAGATCTAAAATTAATAATGCTTTGGTTGTTGGGTCGGTTGGTACAGGAAGAAAAAGTATCATTCAATCTCTAGCCCAAAGAATTTATCAAGGAAGATCACTTCCTAATTTAAATCACAAAAGAATGGTTGAACTAGATCTTGTCTCTTTGCTTAGTCAAATTACTGATCCAGAAGAAGTTGAAGCTACTTTAGATAAAATATTTCAAGAAGTTGTTAAAGCAGGAAATGTAATTTTAATAATCGACGAATTTCACAAATATGTTTTAGTTGAAACCTTCCGACCCGGCGCAATTGATATCTCGGGGATAATCGCAAGATATCTTCAATATCCTCAATTTTGCTTTATTGGCATCACCACATTTACTGGTCTTCATAAGAGAATTGAACAGAATCCTTCTTTACTTGAGCTCTTTGAAAAGGTTGAAGTTACTGAAGTTTCAGATCTTGAAACAATTAGGATTTTGGAGAATATGGCTTTGAGTTTAGAACAAAAATATGACATCTTTGTTACTTATCCTGCGGTAAGGAAGATAGTTGAATTGTCTGAAAACTATTTACCCAACCTACCTTTTCCTAAAAAAGCAATTGATATCTTGGAAGTAGCAGCAGCTTACATAGCAAGCAAAAAAGACCAAAGAATAATTTTGCCCAGTCATATCGAAGAAATTTTATCTGAGAGGACAGAGATTCCTATTGGAAAAGTTAGAGAAGAAGAGAAAAAGATTCTTTTAAATCTAGAAAGTTTAATACACAGAAGAATTATTAATCAAAATGAAGCTGTTGCTGAAATATCAACATCTCTCAGAAGAGCCAGGGCTGAGATAACACCTCGAGAGAGACCAATGGGTGTTTTCTTGTTCTTGGGACCTACCGGTGTTGGTAAGACAGAAACATCAAAAGTTTTAGCTGATATTTATTTTGAGGGAGAAGAAAACATGACAAGGTTAGATATGTCAGAATTTCAGGAAGTATCAGATATTCCAAGATTAATTGGGAGTGAAGGAGAAATAGGTCTTTTAACTACTCCCGCGAGAGAAAATCCCTTTTCTTTGATTCTTTTGGATGAAATAGAAAAAGCTTATCCTAATATTCTAAATTTATTCTTACAAGTTTTTGATGAAGGAAGTATAACCGATGGTCAGGGAAGAAAAGTAAGCTTCATGAATACAATCATTATTTGCACCTCAAATGCTGGATCTGAGATTATATGGAAAGACGTGAAACAAAACAAAGAATTAAACACAATAAAAGATGATCTTTTGGGATTCTTTTTTGAAAAAGGAATTTTCAGACCAGAGTTTATTAATCGATTTGATGCTACAGTTATTTTTAAACCTTTAAGCAAAAAAAGTCTTTTAGGTATATCTCAACTTATGTTGAATTCATTAAAAAAGAATCTTAAAGAGAAAGGTATTGAATTTGAGGTTACAGAACCCTTGAAAGAAAAAATAGTTGACCTATCTTATAATCCTGCTTTTGGGGCAAGAGAGATGAGAAGAGTTATTCAAAACAAAGTAAGTAATATTTTAGCTCAAGCTTTATTAAGCGATGAAATTAAGAGGGGAGATAAAGTTGAAATTGATCCGAAAAAATTTGAATTAATAATTAATAAAAGTTAAAATTAGATAATAAAGATAATTTAATAATATTATGCAAGATGAAATAAAAACAACAAAACCTTTTTCTGGTCCTGAATTTACTCCAACAACTCCTTCCAAAAAACCTTCAGCTATTATAATAAAAGTTATTATTAGTTTGATTGTTCTTGGTGTCTTGGGTGGTACTGGTTCTCTTTTTGCTCGAGTTTGGGATCCGCTTTGGAATCCATTTCGTCTTTCCCCAGAGGAAGTAATAAAAAGAATGAGATCTGAAATGACCGAAATAAAATCACAACATAGTGAGATTAAATTGAATTTTACAGCCGAGCAACCTGGTAAGGAAAAGTTAAAATTTTTAATTACAGCAGATGGTAACTTAGATGTTAAAGATCCCGACAACCAAAAGAGCCAAGCAAGATTTAATATAACAGGAGAAGTACCACAACAGGGTAGATTTTCTCTTGGGGTAGAAGTTAAATCCGTAGCTGAAACTTTTTATGTGAAGTTAAACATCCCCCCTTACTTGAAACCTTATCTTATGATGGGCGGAATTGATGCTGATAAAATAAAAGATCAATGGATTAAAGTAGAGAAAGAATCTCTGGTTAATTTACCCACGCCTTATAGTCCAATTCAACCACAAAAAGCAGAAACAAAACAGAAAGAAATATCAATGAAAATAAGAGAATTATTGCAAAACAAGAGTCTTTATTATATTCAAAAGGAATTTTCCGATCAAAAAATCAGAGGAAGAGAAGCATATCATTATGTTCTGGTGTTAGACAATGAAAGATTAAAAGAGATAATTCCTGAGCTTTTTAGAATTTCAATGGAAAGCCAGGATCAATCTACTCAAGGTTTAGCAACGGCCTTCATAATGGGTGGTATGACAGAAATGTTCAATAACCTTGTTGATAAGATGGGGGAGATTAAAACTGATATTTGGATTGGTAAAAAAGATTACTTAATCTATAGAATTAAAACAGAAAAAGAAGTAGATTTAACAGAACTTTTTGAGGGAAAACTGAATGCTAAAATTAACTTAGCAATAGAAATAAATTGGTCTGATTTTGGTAGAGAATTGGAACTTGAACTTCCAGAAGAATCAATACTCCTAAAAGATATTATGCCTCAAAAGAAACCTAATCAGGGTCAGGTTCCATCAATCCCCCAATAAAAACAAGAGAAACCTTAATTTTCATTTAAAAAGTCAAACAAGACAATAACCTAAATTAGCTAGATTTTTAATAAAAAGCCCTTTTTCCCTAGGGCTTTTTTGTATTTGTGAATAAACTGTGGAAAAAATAGATATTTTAAGGAGATTTGGCTTTAAATATATTATTCTTAAAAATGTTGACTGAACCCCTAAAATGGGATAAAAAGGAATTAAGTGGGAGATTGTGGATAAATATGGGATAACTCCTATATTCTGTGGATAACTTATATAACAGACAAAACAAATGTTTATTGGAGAATACACATTCAAAATTGATCAAAAAAAGAGAGTAGCAGTCCCTGTTAAATTTCGCAAAGAGCTTGGTAAAAAAGCTGTGATTACCAGAGGTCTTGATAATTGTTTATTTCTTTACCCAGCAGACGGCTGGCAAGAATTAGCGAAAAAATTAAGCAATCTTCCTTTAGCTCAAGCTGATGCCCGGGGTTTTGCCAGGATAATGTTAGCTGGTGCCATGGAGGTTAAATTAGATACTTCAGGTAGAATTCTTATTCCAGATTATTTAAAAGGGTATGCTTCTTTAGGGAAAGAGGTAGTAATTGCAGGATTATACAACAGAATCGAAATTTGGGATAAAGCAGAATGGAAAAAATACAAACAAAAAACAGAAAAGGAAGTAGGGGATATAGCAGAAAGATTGAAAGAATTAGGAGTTTAAATATCTTATGTCAATTCATATTCCTGTTCTTAAAAAAGAAGTTATTAAATATTTAGATCCCGAACCAAATCAAAATTTTATTGATTGTACTTTCGGGGAGGGGGGACATACCAGAATCATTCTCAAAAATATATCTCCTGAAGGAAAAGTTCTCGGGATAGAATGGGATTTCAAGTTATATCAAAAACTTAAAAAAGAAACAGCAGAATTTTCAGAGAGATTAATTTTAGCAAACGATTCTTTTGGAAATCTAAAAGAGATTGTCAGAAAAAAAGAATTTAATCAAGTCCAAGGAATCTTATTTGATCTGGGAATGTCAAGCTGGCACCTTGAGGAGAGCAAAAAAGGATTTTCTTTCAGGAAAAATGAACCGCTTGATATGAGGTATAATCCTAAAAATTCTTTGACAGCAGAAAGAATTATAAACAAGTGGGGAGAAAAAGAAATCAGAGATATTTTAAAAGACTACGGTGAAGAAAGGTTTGCTAAAAGAATAGCAAGACAAATTGTTAAAACAAGAGAAAAAAAACCAATAAAAACAACATTACAGTTAGTTGAAACAATAAAGAGAACCCTTCATCCTCGTTTTCGATACAAAAGAACCCATTTTGCAACCAGAACTTTCCAAGCTTTAAGAATCACAGTAAACAAAGAACTTGAAAACATCAAAGAGGGACTCAGACAATCAATAGATGTCTTAGACCCCGAAGGAAGAATTGTAGTTATATCTTTTCACTCTTTGGAAGACAGGATTGTAAAAAGATTCTTTAAAGAAAAATCCCAAGAGAATATCCTTAAAATCTTAACTAAAAAACCAATTACCCCTCTACAAAAGGAAGTAAACAAAAATCCTCGTTCAAGGTCGGCTAAGTTGAGGGCAGCAGAAAAAATAAATAATTAACATCTTATAATTAATATCTTAATTTTATGAACCACACTTTTGTTCTAAACCCATATTTTATACTTCCTTTCCCTTCTTCTTTAAAATCAAAACTTAAAGCATTTAGTATTTTAAGCTTTATCCTGATTTTCTCACTTTTAGCTTATTATGTTGTGCAAGTTAATCTAATGATAAAAGAAAGTTACCTGATTAAGAAATATGAAATTAAAGCTGAACGACTTACCCAACAAAACAAAGATTTGGATATAAGTTTTGCTCAAACAACTTCTCTGGAGAACCTTGAGAAATTAGCTCAAGAGTTAAATTTCAAAAAAACAGGTGAAATAAAATATATTAAAATACTAGAAAGTTCGCTTGTAACAAAATAAAAATAATTTGCTGAGAATCTATCTCTTAATTAAAAATGCCAAAGTGGTTGAAAAATTGGCAGAGAAGATTAAAAAATTGGAGAATCAATTTAGTCCTAATAGTTTTTCTTCTCTTTGCTGGCTTGGTTTTAAACCGTTTATTCTTTCTTCAGGTAATAAAACGCGGTTTTTATCAGTCCCAGGCTTTGGGACAGCAAACCAGACTTGAAGAATTTGAAGCAGCCAGAGGAGAGATTTTTTTTAAAAACAAAGAAAAAAGCTTAGCCATAAACAAAGATAGATGGAGAGTTTATGTTGAAGCGAGAGAAATTGAGAAAGAAGGGTTAACCTCTCAAAAATTAAGTGAGGTTTTAGAAGAAGATAAAGAGACTATTTTGTCTAAAATTAAAGAAGGAAAATATTACACGATAATTAAAAACGATCTTAAAAGAGAAGAGGTTAGAAAAATAGAGAACTTAAACCTGCCAGGAGTTAAACTAGAGACTTACCCTGGAAGATATTATCCCCAAAAAGAATTAGCTTCTCACATAATAGGTTTTCTGGGGGGTGACAAAAAAGGACAATATGGAATTGAGGGATATTACGATAAAATTCTGCGGGGCGAGGAAGGATTCAAGGAAGAAAAAACAGGAATATTAAAATATTTTTTTGATTCTTCAGATGATTCAGAAATTCAAGAAGGAAAAGATATTTATTTAACCATAGATTACAATATTCAATTCAAAGCAGAATCACTGCTCCGAGAAGCAAAGGAAAATTTAGACATTGAATCTGGTCAAATTATAGTGATGAATCCCAATTCTGGCGAAATAATAGCTTTAGCTAATTTTCCCAATTTCGATCCAAATTATTACTCTGAACAAAAAAATCTTGGCATCTTTCAGAACGGTGCTATCCAGAAGCTTTTTGAACCAGGTTCTGCCTTCAAGCCAATTACAATGGCAATAGCTATTGAAGAGGGGAAAGTGACTCCAGAGACAACCTACAAAGATGTTGGGTATGTGAAAGTAGGAGTTGAAACTATTTATAATTATGACAGAAGGGTCTGGGGCCAGAGCACAATGACTGAAGTGTTGGAAAAATCAATTAATACTGGAGCCGTATTTGTTCAACAAAAAGTCCCTCATCATGTTTTTATTGAATATATTGATAAATTAGGTCTTTCAGAAAAAACAGGAATAGAACTGCAGGGCGAAGTTAATCCCTCAAACAGAAGTTTAAGATCAGGAAGAGATATTAATTTCGCCACAGCCTCTTTCGGTCAGGGAATCAATATGACCCCCATTCAGTTTATTAAAGTTTTCTCTGCTGTTATTAACGGAGGAAAGCTTATCCAGCCCTATTTAGTTGAAAAGATAATTGATGACAAAGGAAATCAAAAAAAGAAAGAACCTAATATTTTAAGGGAGGTTTTTAGTCAAAAAACATCTTCTCAATTAAGTACAATGTTAATCAGTGTTGTTGAAGACGGGTTCGGTAAGGCAGCTAAAATTCCAGGTTATTATATCGGGGGAAAAACAGGAACAGCTCAAGTAGCTTACGAAAACAAAGAAGGATATTACCCCAACAAAACTATTCAAAGCTTTATTGGTTTTGCTCCCGCTTTGAACCCTCAATTTCTAATATTAGTCAAATTAAACAATCCCAAAACAAAAACAGCTGAATATTCTGCTGTACCTCTTTTCCAAAGATTGGCTAAATATATAATTGATTACTGGCAAATACCGCCAGATTATACAGAATAAAAATAAAATATGAATTTCCTAAGTAGGCTATTTTACCGAATTAGAAAGCCCAATATCATTGTTGTAACAAAAAAGGGTTCCAGAACAGCATCTGAGGCGATTTATCAGGTTCTCAGACCTTATTTTAAGGTAAAAAAAATAAAGGAAAGATTGCCCAGTTTCTTTGAAATATGGAGTAAAAGACTCTTTATTATAGAAACTGAATTAACTGGTCTGAACAAAAAGAACCTAAGGAAATTGTTGAGATTCTCCTCTATGTCTATTTTGGTTGTAACTCATATTGGCGATATACCTTTTGACTCTATTGTTTTTTCGGGAAATAGAAAAGAAACAAAAGAGATAAAAAAACTTGCTAAAAAGTTTCCCCAAACAGGATTTGTGATCTCAAACTACGATGACGAAGCAGCAAGAGAAATAACAGACAAAATAGAGTCTCATGTTTTGACTTTTGGTTTTGAAAAAGAATCAGACCTGCAAGCAACAGACACTAGAATAAATGGAGGGACTAATTTTAAAATAAACCACAAGGGAAATATTACTCCTGTTTGGCAAGAAAGAATTTTCGGCAAAGAACAGATATATAGTAGTCTCGTTGCTGCTGCTGTGGGTGTTATTTTCGGTTTAAATTTTGTTAAAATATCAAAATCTCTCAGTAATTACAAATCTCTCCCAGGAAAAATGAGATTAATTGAAGGAATAAACAATTCTTCTGTTTTGGATGATTCTGATTCAGCTTCAGTATTTTCTATGACAGAAGCTCTTCAAATTTTAGGAAAGATCGAAAGCAAAAGAAGAATAGCTGTTTTGGGAGATGTTTTGGGTGTTGGGAGATATACTATTGAAGCTCATGAGACAATAGGGGAGAGGGTAAATAAAAACTCCGATATTCTTTTTACGGTAGGTGCTAGAGCAAAGTTTATTGGGGAAGGGGCTAAAAGAAGAGGGATGGAAAAGAATAAAATATATCAACTTGATACAATAAAGGACTTAATTCCTTATCTTAAAAAAGAAATTAAGAAAGGAGATCTGATTTTAGTAGATGGCTCAAGAAAAATGGAGATGGGTAAAATAATTGAAGAAATTAAAATTTAGTTTCTTTTAATTTAATTGTTTCAATTATCTCTTGGCGGTTTTTTTATTTACAACAATATACTTTTCTGCTAAATTAATTATATGCCCCCATCGTCTAGTGGTTTAGGACGCATGATTCTCAATCATGTAACAGGGGTTCAAATCCCCTTGGGGGCACAA
>CAYZYK010000021.1:0-11398 GCA_964482615.1 uncultured Candidatus Saccharibacteria bacterium | reverse complement strand
TCACCTATGCGTGCTTCAAACACAGTATCACCATCCTTTTCGCCTGTTAAGTCAAGTTGTCGCGCTCAAAGGCGCATGAAATACTCTAACTACTGGCTTCTACCTCGGCCCGTTAAAAAAGGGTTCCAACATGTGGTCAAAATTCTCAATGTTAATCTATAGAGGAGGTTGTATAGTAGATATAGCAAAAGATTTGTATTCTCGAAAAGTATTGTTGGTGGGGTTAGCAGATGTATGATGATAAAGTAAGTTATTTTGAAGATGATAAGTGGAGATATTTCTTTAGAGATGAGTTGGCCAACTTGTATGCGAGTGTTGAGGGGTTTTTAGAGCTAAGAGATGAAATTAGGGGATATCTTGATGGTAATACAGTAAACAAAGTAATGAGTGAGAAGGATTTTTACAGGAATGTATTCTTTGGAGGTTTACAGGGAAGAGAAGACAAGCCTTTTGTAGACAATGGATTAGCGAATTTTTATAGGAATGGGTTAGGGATAAGTATTGGTGATACATCGCTCGTTATCTCCCGAATGAAAGACGGGGCATCCCTTGAGTCCTCAGTGGAAGGTGTCCCTGAAACATCATATCAGTTATACTGTTAAGCCTGAGTGGGTTAACTTTCAATCCTCCTTTTACGAGGAACTCTTCTGAAACCAAGGTTATCGTGAGGGAGAAGTTTATTCAATCTTTCAATCCTCCTTTTACGAGGAACTCTTCTGAAACGTGTTCTTAACATCATTCAAACCTATGATGTTTTTTCCCTTTCAATCCTCCTTTTACGAGGAACTCTTCTGAAACCCCATTAATTCGCTCATATCCATACGCTTAAAGTCCATCCGGCTTTCCTAATCCTCCTTTTACGAGGAACTCTTCTGAAACGATGTTATGGAGTTATGTGCTGAAGTAAGAGTGCAATGCTTTCAATCCTCCTTTTACGAGGAACTCTTCTGAAACTGGTTTGAGCCTGATGAGTGGTATCCGAAGCATAGGGCTTTCAATCCTCCTTTTACGAGGAACTCTTCTGAAACCTCAAGACCTACGCTAAAACTCACGCCCTCAAGATATCTTTCAATCCTCCTTTTACGAGGAACTCTTCTGAAACACCTTTAGATACTTGCAACCAAAAATGACCATATCTTTCAATCCTCCTTTTACGAGGAACTCTTCTGAAACTTTAGACTCCAATGACTGTATATGGAACGCTGACAGCTTTCAATCCTCCTTTTACGAGGAACTCTTCTGAAACCCCGGCACAGTATCTGCTGCGATCCGGGGCATGCTGCAGGAAGCGGGAGCGACGGGCAAGGCAGTGAAGGAGCTGGGAGTAAAGTGACGTGAGGTGATAGTTATCGGCACTTTCAATCCTCCTTTTACGAGGAACTCTTCTGAAACGCGGTTATCTGGCGGATGCCTTAGATGAAGCTGAAGACCCGATCTTTCAATCCTCCTTTTACGAGGAACTCTTCTGAAACCGCGTTAAAATACGTCCTGAATTGTATGAGGAGTTAAACTTTCAATCCTCCTTTTACGAGGAACTCTTCTGAAACGGGCTGGATAGAGCGCTGGACTACTGGCGGCTCAACTTTCAATCCTCCTTTTACGAGGAACTCTTCTGAAACTACTTCATTGGTTTTCTAACACCACTCTTAACGTCACTTTCAATCCTCCTTTTACGAGGAACTCTTCTGAAACCCGTGATATGAGTAAAGTATACATAGATGACATCGGTCCTTTCAATCCTCCTTTTACGAGGAACTCTTCTGAAACAACTACACGAGATCAATGAAGCGTGCATCAAGATCCCTTTCAATCCTCCTTTTACGAGGAACTCTTCTGAAACATAACTTCCATCCCAACTTATTTGCCCTTGACTATCCTTTCAATCCTCCTTTTACGAGGAACTCTTCTGAAACACCATACCCAATGTCCAGTATTGTTTGGGGTTATACACTTTCAATCCTCCTTTTACGAGGAACTCTTCTGAAACCTGACGAGGAAGCCGAGAAGAAGTGGGTTGGCTTCAACTTTCAATCCTCCTTTTACGAGGAACTCTTCTGAAACCTCAGAAGATCTTCTGATCCTTATTCAGAAACCAACTTTCAATCCTCCTTTTACGAGGAACTCTTCTGAAACATGAGGAGCAAGTGAAAGTTAAGCTCGTCAGAGGACCTTTCAATCCTCCTTTTACGAGGAACTCTTCTGAAACGTAACTAGGGGTGAGGGCAGCCCCCTGGAAGAAGGTATCTTTCAATCCTCCTTTTACGAGGAACTCTTCTGAAACAAGGTTTAAAACTATTGGAGATGATAGAATGACAACTTTCAATCCTCCTTTTACGAGGAACTCTTCTGAAACAGGTTAATCCGTCCAACACGAAGTCAGTCACATTATCTTTCAATCCTCCTTTTACGAGGAACTCTTCTGAAACGAGAACGATTTCATGGGTATGAGGTCAGCTATAGCTTTCAATCCTCCTTTTACGAGGAACTCTTCTGAAACTGATTCGGTGTCGGCGGTGAAAAAGTGTCGGTGCCCTACCTTTCAATCCTCCTTTTACGAGGAACTCTTCTGAAACGGATGTTCACGCCGTACCTATCCCGCATTAACTCCTCTTTCAATCCTCCTTTTACGAGGAACTCTTCTGAAACTAAGCGAGGGACACCGCATAGTAGCGGACAAGACCTACTTTCAATCCTCCTTTTACGAGGAACTCTTCTGAAACGACGCTGATGTTGAAGGAGGGCAGCAGTTATCGGGAGCTTTCAATCCTCCTTTTACGAGGAACTCTTCTGAAACTTCTTTTAGCGCATACCTCATGATCCATCGTCTTTAACCTTTCAATCCTCCTTTTACGAGGAACTCTTCTGAAACGTGAAGAAGATAGGGTTGCAAAGTTGGCTTATGATTTCTTTCAATCCTCCTTTTACGAGGAACTCTTCTGAAACATAGGTTCGGTATTATACCCTATATACAGGTTATTGCCTTTCAATCCTCCTTTTACGAGGAACTCTTCTGAAACTGAGGATAAGGAAAGTATTAAATATAGTAAGGAGAGCTTTCAATCCTCCTTTTACGAGGAACTCTTCTGAAACGACGCTCCAATCAAAGAGGTAAGTGAAAAAGAGTGGGACTTTCAATCCTCCTTTTACGAGGAACTCTTCTGAAACGCCGTTCGGTTTGTGATTAATAAGAGAACGGACACTACTTTCAATCCTCCTTTTACGAGGAACTCTTCTGAAACTGGTCTCCTCATCCAGGTCCTCTGTCGACGCTGACGCTTTCAATCCTCCTTTTACGAGGAACTCTTCTGAAACTTCACTGATCTCTCGGTGTAACTCACGCCTTCGAGCGCTTTCAATCCTCCTTTTACGAGGAACTCTTCTGAAACAGACTCAAAGAAGAAGTGAAGGCCGTGCAAGTAGATCTTTCAATCCTCCTTTTACGAGGAACTCTTCTGAAACTTGACAAGTTTAGTTTGAGGATAAGTGAGTTCGGCGTCTTTCAATCCTCCTTTTACGAGGAACTCTTCTGAAACGTCAAGCGGTAAGCCGTCATCTAACTCCTCTCCACAGCTTTCAATCCTCCTTTTACGAGGAACTCTTCTGAAACCTATGATAGGAGCGTCGAATCAATGGGTGGAGACGCCTTTCAATCCTCCTTTTACGAGGAACTCTTCTGAAACTCGTTGAGGGCGGTTCTACCACCGACTTCACGATCGGCTTTCAATCCTCCTTTTACGAGGAACTCTTCTGAAACAAGAACGTGTAGCAATTAGAGTACAGGTTGCCGGGAGCTTTCAATCCTCCTTTTACGAGGAACTCTTCTGAAACCAAGTGTTTCAACACGGGTTATTCGTTGACCCCCAACTTTCAATCCTCCTTTTACGAGGAACTCTTCTGAAACTGATCGAGAAGTCGGCTCCCGATGAAGCTCGAGGCACTTTCAATCCTCCTTTTACGAGGAACTCTTCTGAAACAGGATGAAGCCGAGGAAATCGGAGAGAGTATTCCGACTTTCAATCCTCCTTTTACGAGGAACTCTTCTGAAACTCAGGGAACTACTACAGTGGATGTATAGGGAATCCACTTTCAATCCTCCTTTTACGAGGAACTCTTCTGAAACGATAAAGTCGAGGATAACCGGGTGTGCCTGGCTTTCAATCCTCCTTTTACGAGGAACTCTTCTGAAACGAGCTATCTGAAAGACTACATCACGTATAGCGTTCTTTCAATCCTCCTTTTACGAGGAACTCTTCTGAAACGGAATTAATGCTGCTGTCACCAGATTAGAGGATGATATCTTTCAATCCTCCTTTTACGAGGAACTCTTCTGAAACGGATCGTCGCTGACAAGACCTATGAAGTTATTAGAGTCTTTCAATCCTCCTTTTACGAGGAACTCTTCTGAAACATTTGGTTCGAGAGTAGAGGGGAGAGAGAAAGATAACTCCTTTCAATCCTCCTTTTACGAGGAACTCTTCTGAAACGGAATACCAGTCACTGCTGGCGGTGTTCCTGGCTTTCAATCCTCCTTTTACGAGGAACTCTTCTGAAACTACGAAAGAACGTGAATTCACGGGTTATCCGGTGATCTTTCAATCCTCCTTTTACGAGGAACTCTTCTGAAACAAGGTTTGTGGAAGATGGCTGATGATGGAGTTATAGCTTTCAATCCTCCTTTTACGAGGAACTCTTCTGAAACCGTTATAACTGCCCGTTACTCTCACAACATTTTTAGGCTTTCAATCCTCCTTTTACGAGGAACTCTTCTGAAACATGCAACCACTGTGGACACTGGAATAAAAGAGTTTATCTTTCAATCCTCCTTTTACGAGGAACTCTTCTGAAACGGATGTTATAGAGGATACGATAGAACCATATGTGGCCTTTCAATCCTCCTTTTACGAGGAACTCTTCTGAAACGTATGAGTTAGCGAAGCAAGAGTTTAAAGACACCCTCTTTCAATCCTCCTTTTACGAGGAACTCTTCTGAAACGCCCACCAGTAAACAGGATAAGTGTTTGCTGGCAATGCTTTCAATCCTCCTTTTACGAGGAACTCTTCTGAAACACAAAATTTAGAGGGGTGTATAAAGATGAATGATAACTTTCAATCCTCCTTTTACGAGGAACTCTTCTGAAACAGTAATAGTAGTATGTCGGTAAGTTATGTGGAGACAGGCTTTCAATCCTCCTTTTACGAGGAACTCTTCTGAAACACGGTATTTCATCATCATCAATCCTTTCACTTAACGCTTTCAATCCTCCTTTTACGAGGAACTCTTCTGAAACATGAACACCCGTTTACGGTAAGAGTTGAAGTGACTCCTTTCAATCCTCCTTTTACGAGGAACTCTTCTGAAACCGTAAATATCGTTGAACTGCACGAAACCCTTCCAGCCCCCTTTCAATCCTCCTTTTACGAGGAACTCTTCTGAAACAGATTATATCACGTACAGTGTTGGAGTCAACGTCCTCTTTCAATCCTCCTTTTACGAGGAACTCTTCTGAAACTGCAAGATCCAGAGTCCTCTTATATCCCCTGTAATGATCTTTCAATCCTCCTTTTACGAGGAACTCTTCTGAAACACTTCAGGAGAACAATACACTCGATTAATGTTAGCGCTTTCAATCCTCCTTTTACGAGGAACTCTTCTGAAACGCTGGAACTATGCCAGGACATCGGGTTAGGCGGTAGCACTTTCAATCCTCCTTTTACGAGGAACTCTTCTGAAACACTGTTTCAGCTCCCCAACATCATCGGGCATTTCTGCTTTCAATCCTCCTTTTACGAGGAACTCTTCTGAAACTCCTTATCGTGCTGGAAAACTTATTTTTCCGGTTGGCTTTCAATCCTCCTTTTACGAGGAACTCTTCTGAAACGCTTCGGTTATGCTTTCTATGATGTTGATCATAATGGCTTTCAATCCTCCTTTTACGAGGAACTCTTCTGAAACAATATAGTGAGTGTTAAAGAGCAGTTCCTGGTGTCATCTTTCAATCCTCCTTTTACGAGGAACTCTTCTGAAACGGCTTATAAAGAGCCTTCAAGAGATACTTTTTACTTTCAATCCTCCTTTTACGAGGAACTCTTCTGAAACCGGCGCTGAAAACCGGTATTTAGGCCTATAAAACTCTGTGTTAGCTTCTTTTCACAACCTTATTGTGAATATCTGAAAATCGTTAAAGGGTATATAAAAACCTTCACGCTTTATATGCTTACACGCTTACTTTTATTTGTTCACGCGCAGAACTTTCTCATCTCACAATAATTACACTTATTGCCCTGATGGACTGGGGGCATCTTCTCGCTTTTGATTAGCTCCAGAATCTGTTCAATGTCTTTTATAATAGCTCTCTTATCTTCTTCAGATATTTTGACCTCGATCTTATCTTTTTTTGAGGGAAAATATAGGAATCCACGTTTGACTTTTTTACCAAACTTGGTTTCCAGCAATAATGCATACGCTACTAACTGCTTTTTCCAATTCCTTTTTACTTCCATAAAATCCGAATACTTAACATCTACAGGGACCACTTCATCATCTTGCAGAACTAGCACGGTATCCACCCTTCCATGAAGGCGATATTCCGGTGCCTCTACAGGTAATTGATGTAAAACCTTTACAATCTCTTCAGGTTTGAAACCATAAACAGTTTTCCTTTCCTTAACCCGACGGTGCTCTCTTGAGTGCTCTTCTTTCCCAGTATCCATCTTATGGCGGGCAGGAACCTTTATCCCCAGCGTCCGCATGAAATACACCTTACGGGGACAATAAAAGTACTGAGTTATGTCGCTGACCTGAAGCATCTCTTTCGTTCCTGTCCCTGTCCCTACCATCTCAACCAAAACCCCTTATACGCTTTCGATTCGCCCCGCAGGAATTTGGCAATATCTCTCGCCTGCTTAAGTATCAGGTCGGTCCACCTGATGTTCGCATCTTCATACCGGACTCGGTCTTCCAGTTTAGACAGTAATTCGGATAGTAGTAGCTTCCTCGGCTTATCGCTCATCACGCAAACCCCGTTCTCAATAGAGAACTGTTCGGGCCTGACCTGTTTCTGCGTAAAAAGCCTGAAAGCGGTTTTATCCACCAGCTGTTGTCTGAACTCTTCCATGAGGTCGAGGACCATACTCGCTCTTCCGGGTCTATCAACATGCAAGAAACCTCCGTAGGGATCAAGTCCTGCATAATGTATTGCTCTCCATGATTCACCTTCAAGCACAGCATATCCGTAATTCAGCATGGCGTTAAGGGGGTCGGTAGCGTACCTACCGCTCCTGCCTGAGAATCCGAACTCCTTGCCCATCATACTTGATATTGCGTCCCAGTAAGCTGCGGAAGAGTTTCCTTCCATTCCCAGTATTTTGTCCCTGATTTTGTCGCAGGAAGTATCTTCAAGTTTAGCAACAGCTTCAGACCATTTGGAGATCGTATCCCTGGCTTTCATCATCTTACCAGCGATTTCTGGCTGTGTATCTTTCCTGGTCTTGGCCAGAGTACCCAGAACTGCCATCTGATTCCTCAGCTTGGAGTAAGCAATTTCCCTTACCAGTTGAGCGCCTTTTGATTCATCATATGCCCGGTACTGCTCTCTGCGGGTGTTGACTGTCCGCATTACTGGTGGAGTAATTCTGGCTTTGACCTTCCCTCTCCAGTCTATCAATATGATATCAACTCCATTATCAGCGAGGATTTCTACAGCACTGGTGGTGATCGATCCTTTTCCTGTAATCACTACTTGCCTCAGATCAGAGGGGAGGCATCTATGAACTACGGAATAGCCCTTACCTTTTCGCTCCTTAACCACTACCTGATTGTTCTCCATACCCAGGAGTTTACCCCAACCATCTACCACAAGACGATCCATTCTAATCTCCACAAATATTGATGTATATACACGATGAGGGACATTCTGACGGCATGCCCGGGTCAATCTCTTCGTAAACCATCTCTGACTTCTTATCCCTGTTCTCTATCCACCAGCTGCGGAGATTATCGTTAATGTGGAAGAGGTCTCGCTCGATCAAGAGACGGTCATCCTTGAATCTCAGATAGACTATGCATCCGATGTCCACGGGAACCTCATATACGCTCTCGAATACGAGAGCGTATCCTGTAGGATATATTCTATGACCTTCTTGCTTTTTCACTCCTGTCTTGAGGTCAAATATTATGCTCCTCATGTAGTCATAGCAGTCCACGCTCAGGATATCGCTACATCCCAGCAATTCACCACTTATCTTGTGCTCAATGAGGAACGGTATTGCTGTAGAGAGAGCATCTTCTCTGGTGCTGTAGGGTTGACTGCTTAACATTGATTGGATTCGAGACCTGGCGTTGGAGAGGACATATTCCCAAGCCATCTCTGCGTAGCGTCTGATAAGCTGGAAATTTCCGTTCATTTGGCTTTCATAATTTTGAGAGGAATACCACTCCTTAAAATCAGCGTCGACCTCCATTGCCCTGGCACGATTGTAAGCTTCGTTTACAGTATCGTGCATGACCTTTCCCAGGGAGAGGGGGTGGTTCCACTCACCCCGCTTTTGTTCTACCCGGTTCAGGTAAATATCACGGGAAGTCGGACAATAATCACCGCATATGAGGTACATGGGAAGCGAGATGTTATGATATGGTTTAAGAGGACTTTGATCCCAGTTCCATCCCCTGAGCTCTTCGGTTACACCTACCCTTCTGGATAGTGGACGGAGTTCCTTTAACAATCTTTTATTCTCAATCTCACTAAGATGGTAGACCATCAGGTATTATTATGTCGATTATATTAAATAATTTTAACTCTCAATCAAATGATGTCCACACTCTTTTCAGATACCAGCGTTTTGCCTGCAGTGCTGATAACTTCTGCGGTTCTAAGGCAGCGACTGCATAGAGGGATGATGAAGATGCAGTCAATCTCGTCTTTGACGAATTGTTCTACTTTTTTGGCAAGAACTGACCGGTCATGAGGGTTTAATTCTCCTTTGAAAGCGCTGTATTGAACTCTGGATAAGCCAAAGCTCTGCAAAAGTTTTGATAGCTTTGTTCTTCTCTTATCATCACGGATATCGTATACTACGAGGGTGAGCATGTATAAATTATGGAATTATATTATATATGGTTTATGTTAGAATTTGATTTAGGGGCAAAATGTAAAGTTATAAATAAATCCAGTATAAACAAGATTGAATTAACCCAAGGGGGTAGCTGGTGAAGGTTTTTAGAGTTATGGAGATGATGAAGTACGGAGGTTTTAGGGATTTGGTTTAGGAATTATCTGTTAATTGTTTTTTGGTGGTCATATGGAGTTAAAGGTTAGAACTTTAACACCTCTATGGACAGGGGATGTGGATGGTAGGTGTAACAGGATTAAGGAGACAGGGATTATTGGTTCTCTAAGGTGGTGGTATGAGGCTGTTGTGAGGGGGTTGGGGGGTTATGCATGTGATCCTACTTCGGATAGTAGGTGTGAGTTGAGTGGCAAAGAGAAAACCCATGAAGAGCGATTAGATAAACTCTGCCCAGCTTGTTTTCTGTTTGGATGTGGAGGTTGGAAAAGGAGATTCCGTTTGGATATCAATCCAAGCATTCAAAACTCGAATGTGCCGATACACTTCCGAACAACATTAAAACCTAATCAAAAATGGCTTGGTCGTATTTTTCATGGAAATGAGACCTCAGGTGGAGAGTATGATTTAGACTCGGTAAACGTCTATTACTGGGATGAATTTAAAGATGTTTTTTCATTTTTAGTTACGGATAACCATAGAGATCATATTTTAAACCAATTGGGTGGATTAATTTCATTTATTAGCGAATATGGGTTTGCTGGTGCTAAACCTCAGCATGGTTTTGGTCAGATCGAAGTTTTTAATAGGATTAGGTGGACTGAAGTATTTAAAGAACTTCATAACAAAATAGAGGATGGTGTTTTCTATAATGGTGGTAAGAAACAATCTTCTTTACCGAATCTTAATCAAGCAGTTTTCCTTACATATTCCATCCCTTTTCAAGATTTAAAAACCAAGGGATTTTTTAAGGGAGAGTACCATTACGGATCATATAATAAAAAAGAAAGAAGATACATTCCATGTTCTTTCGATCTTCGGTACAAGGGAAAAGGTAATTTAGGATTTCGGACATGGCTAGAAAAGGATACATTTGGCCAGAGGCCGTCAAGAGAACAAAGAAAGAAGTTAGACCCACTCTTAGGTGCTGTTGATAGAAAAGGCTATCCCTTAAAAGAAGATGAGAGGCAATCATCTAGGGTAATTTTTGGCATGCCTGTTAAAACCAATAACGACGAGACTTATCACTTGAGAATTATTGCATTTTTCCCTCCAGGTCTCTCAGTTCCTTTATCTGATGGTTCTGCTTTAAATGATGTTACAGAGTTACATACTAAAATTTCAAGTTATATTAAGGATATCTTTCCTACCAGCGAACTACTCTTTACGAAATTTGGTGGAGATATAGTTAAGGAAATTAAAGGTGGTCCACATGACTTTTGATCGGTATGCGTTTTTATCTGCACAAGAAAATTCAAATATTATGAACCTAATAGAAACGGACTTTAAAGCAGAACAAGAGAGTGAAGGGACAAAGAAAAAAGAATTGGAAAAACAAGCAGAAAATAAGAGAAAAGAGCTACTAAAATCCGATTCGCATTTAGTCTATCACGAATTAGCAACTTGCAGGAAAGACTCTGCTGACAAGCTACGTTCAAAATGGGTGGATACTAATATATTAACCGAAATACCATACCAAGATACTTGGAATTATTTATTAACACCATCATTTGATTGTTCTCTCCTACCAGAACATTCCTTTGCGATACAATTTGAATTCAAGTTGGTAAAACCGTATATCTCTAGGGATGAACAGGAATTTTATATTATAGACAATCCTATCCGCAAAGATAAAGTCTTTAATCTGCCTTATGTAGCTCCTTCTACGTGGAAGGGGAACCTAAGGTCAGTTTTAGGGCATAAAGAGGAAAATGATGAGGGAATTAGAAGACTTTTCGGAAACGAAAGACTTGCTGATGAAGAGAGCGATCTTCTTAAAGGTCGACTACACTTTTATCCAACCTTTTTCTCTAAAAAATCAATAGAGGTTATAAATCCCCATAATCGTGAAAGAAGAGTCGGAATAAGACCAATTTATTTTGAATCTGTTCCTGCAGGTACTGATGGTATTTTTTCTCTTTTGTATGTTCCATTTGGCGAAGTGGAGGTTGATAAACTTAAACAAGAAGTAACTTCTGACTTTCAGCTTTTGTGTAGAGGGATTTGTAGTATGTTCACTGACTTTGGTTTTGGTGCTAAGACTAGCAGCGGATTTGGAACAACTATAGTCATTTTAACAACTCTTGGCGTTCAAATTCTTCGATCCAGTATTCCC
>CAYZYK010000020.1:0-11519 GCA_964482615.1 uncultured Candidatus Saccharibacteria bacterium | reverse complement strand
GCGTGTCAACATGTTTACTATCTTACCTCTCTCTGTTTCTCCCTCTCTTTTCGGGTCTCCTTGTTGTGAGGCCTTCCTTTTTTTCTTGACACTTTTTTGTAAAAATGATAATCTTTTAATTAGTTCTTTTTACGGTAGGGCCGTAGCTCAAACAGGGAGAGCACTTGTTTGCAAAAGAGGAGAGTAACCCAAACCCCGCGGGTGCTCTGTGGAGCATTGGGCTCCATGGTTATCTCGTCGGTCTCCCAGACTGACATTCCCCTCTTGCCCTCAAACAAGAGGTTGTGGGTTCAAGTCCCACCGGCTCTACCAAACCTAGTTTGGAAGAAATGGCCTCGTGGTCTAAAGTCGATCGAGGGGGAAGACACTTACCTTGTTTGGGTAAGAGATGCTGGTTAAAATCCAGCCGAGGCCATCACAACTTCAACATACAAGGTAGCTCCGTGGTTTAACCGGGGGACGATGCTTACCTGCGAGGGGTAAGAGATACTGGTTCAAATCCAGTCGGGGCTACCAAATCTTCATCGGGCAGAGAGTTCTGTCCGTTTTCTTTTTAACTTGAATAAAAGATTTTTAAAGGATAAAGTAAATAATTAGCTATATTTTTAAAATGAACGTAACTGAATTTTATACTCCAATTAAAGAATATTTTGAGAAAAGGGTGGCTGCTAAAATGGGAGTTAAAATAGATCTTTCTGAAACCCATAGCCCCTTTCCTAAAGACATAGGGATGGCTTTTGTGGGTCTTGAGGATGTTTTGGATTTTTTTGTTTCAGAGCCTGATTTGGTAGGAACCGTTAGTTCCAGGAAAGAAAGATTGAAGCTTCTGTCTGTAAATATTAAAACAGAACCTTTAACTTTGTTTGATCTTTCCAAGACCCGTCTTTTCTCTGAAGTAATAAAAAGCGATTTTTCTTTTTTGATTTCAACTTATGATTTTAAAGAAAAAGATAAAGAATTGCTTCAAAATCCAAGCTTTGCTTCAGTTAAAAACTATTATTTAAGTTCAGATGGTGAGTATCTTAAAAAAGAGATTGTGGTGGGGAAAATAGAATATGAGGAGAAAAAAGGCAAAATTGAAATTAAGAATATAGATTTTGATACTGAATTATCTTTTTGATGAAAAAATTACTTTTTATTTTAATAACAATTGGAGGGTTTTTACTTTTAATTTTTACTTTTCAGAACGAATTTATTTCTTTTGTTTATAATCCACCTTTTGAACTTCCCGATTTTGAAAGAGAAATAGGAAATTTAGCTGAAGAAACAAAGAAGAAAATATTTACCCCAGAACCCTTGGTTGTTGAAAATGACGTTCCGGAATCTTTTTTAACAGAGAAGGGAATAATAGAGCAGACTAATGTTCAAAGGATGAAAAATAATCTTCCTCCTTTAATTGCAACTTCTTATTTAAACCTGAGCGCTGATTTGAAAACGGAAGATATGTTAAAGAGGCAATATTTTTCTCATATTTCCCCAACGGGTGAGGGGGTTGCAGACTTGGTGGAAAAAGTAGCTTATGAATATGTTGTTTTGGGGGAAAATCTTGCTTTGGGTAATTTTGAGAACGATCAGGTTTTAGTTGAAGCTTGGATGGGGAGCTTGGGTCACAGAGAAAATATTTTGAATCCTAATTTTACTGAAATTGGGGTTTCTGTTCAAAAAGGGGATTATAAAGGAGAGGAGGTTTGGTTTGCTGTGCAGCACTTTGGTTTACCTTTATCTTATTGTCCTCAACCAGATGAAGATCTTAAATTAAGAATTGAGAAGAAAGAAGAAAAAATTGAGAGTTTAGAAAAAGAACTTAATTCTTTGAGGAGAGAGTTGAAGTTTATGCGCCCCAAAAGAGGGAAAGAATACAATGAGAAGGTTGAAAGATACAATCAGCTTGTTTCAGAATACAATTTGTTACTCGATGAAATACAGGTGATGATTGATGAGTATAATAATCAAGTAAGGGAATTTAATGAGTGTTTGGTGATGTAGATTTTTGATAGTATTTTTTGATAATATTTGAAATAAATTTTATTTTGAGAGGAATTAATTCATGAGTTATTTTCGTTTCGTCTCTTGAGGAGTTCTGTTAAGGGGCGCTTGAATTCTATTCCAAAGTGAAACATTTTTCTTTTTTGTAGAATACTTCATAAGGTGTGGCATAGTTTAATCTTTTACGCGGTCTGGTGTTTAATAATCTGACCGCTTTTTGTATCTCTTTTTGAGTTATTGTAGCAAAATTAGTTTTCTTGGGAAAGAATTGCCTTAGTAATCCATTAGCGTTTTTGTTGCATCCTCTTTCCCAAGAATGATAAGGATAAGCAAAGTAGACAGTAAATCCTGTTTCTCTTTCAATGAGTTCATGTTCTGTAAATGTTGCTCCATTATCATAAGTCATTGTTAGTTTTTTATCTTCAGAAAACCCCTTAAACCTTAATCTTGTTTTCTTTCTGGTTTTTCTGGCAGTAGGCGTTTTAAGTTTATCTGCTAAGATTAACCCTGATTTTCTCTCTGTATGAGTAAGAATATGATGTTTGTCTTTTCCTAAGATAGTATCTCCTTCCCAATGCCCTATATTCAACCTTAAGTTTGCCTCTATGGGTCTTTCATCAATTCTTCTCTTTTTCAGTTTTTCCCGTTTTCTCTCTCGTATTCTGGTGCCATATCTGCGACGGTATTTACCCTTTTGACATCTTAGGTATTTAACTAAGTCTTTTCTCTGGTTGTAAATATACTTGTAAATAGTATCTTTTCCAATGTGTTTTCTTTTATGATATTTATTCTATCTTCCAGCTATCTGTTCTGGAGACCAGTATCTCTTTAATTTCTTGATGATGTATCTTCTCAAGTATTTATCATTCTCAATTTTTCTAAATCTAGCATTAGCTTTAAGTCTCTTTTTTTTGGCTAACCTCTTAGATTTTCTTAGATAGTATCTTCCGTCTGCTCCTGTGCCTCTTTTGCGTTCCCTCCAGATAGTTGTACGACCTTTTCTTAAAAGCTTAGCTATTTCTTTTTTCTTTGTTTTAGTTTTTAGTAAGATAGATAGTTGATTTTTCTGTTTTGATGTAAAATGTTTGTAGGGCATGTTGTTTATCAAGTTAATTAATGATTGTCTATTAATCATTTTACTTGAAAACACATGCTTTTTTAATTTATCTTGATGTTTCACTTCGGAGTAGAATGTACCTTTTTTTGTTGACATTGTTTAATCTATATGCTATATTTAACTATTCTTTTGGATAAAAGTCCAAGTGTTCTTTGACAAGAAGGAAGGAGAGAAAAGATGAAAAGAAGGCTAGCGATGGCTTGTTTATTGATTCTCTTAATAGTAACAAGTCTGCTTCTTCTTGTGCCCGTGATTTCTCAAGTGTTTGTTGATTACGGGCATCCAATAGAGGCTAAGCTGGTGAAGAAGGAAGAGGGTGGAATAGAGGTAGTAATAGAGTATCCCGACGGGGTCAAAGAAGCGATGATTAACTTCTATGACCTTTTGGGTTCTCCCGTTAAACCATCTCTTTTAATTCTAGGCATATCTTCTTTTGTCTTGGGTGTTATTTTTCTTTTTGGTATGGATCATTTCAGCTATTCAAGCAGAGAAGTTTTGAGGAACTTAGCAAAAACAGTTCTTCCTATTCAGTGTCTCCTTTGGATTTGTTTCATTGTGTTGGGTATTTTCAATGCCAGACTTTTTGATGTAATAGATACATTAAAAGAAGGCATTGAGAATCAAGGGATAGCACGGGTGGCCATTGATAGATACAATAATCGTCAGCTGTTTTTGATGTGGCTTCCCCTATTAATCTTTGGGGTAGCTGATATCGTTGTGTTTTTTGTTACAGCCACAATAGAGGGAGTTTTTTGTATTTGTAAAGAATTCATAGAGAAGGGGCTGAGGAAGTTTATAGACTTTGATTTAGACGAAGACGTAATAATTCTACGTAACACGGGGAGAGTTGAGTTGAGTAGAGTTTCTGCTGGGGTTAATTGGCGACCCCTTCCCGTGATTTGTCTTAGAAGAGAAGTTATAAAAAGTGTTTCACCTGATTTCTTTTTTAATTGCCTAATAGGTGATTCAAAAGAGATCGCTTTCTCTGAATTGAGAAAAGAGCTTGTTGGCTCCTATGAGTCCTCCTTTAATGGAGTAGGAATAACAGTATCTGCTCGTTTAGTGGGGGACATCTGTTCTGTTCTCGAGCGAAGATTGAAGGTTATTACAGCAGAGATTCAGCAAGAAAAGAAGCCCTCTTTGGAAAGAGCGCAGCATTTACTTCAGGAGACCTCAGATGGTTCTCTTGCCAGATTCCAGCAGGAGCTTGTGGCTGGAGTCCGGGCGGCAATTGATGAATCTATTGGTGGCTTTAAACAAGAAATTCTAGATAGGTTAAGAGACAGGATAATAGGCTCAGGAGTATTTGATCCCAATTACGGAGACGCTGTTTTTCCTGAAGGAACTAGATTCTTTCTGTCTCGTGGTGATATGAGCGTGTTTGTGGTTGAGCAGAAGCCGCAGAAAAGAACTATTAGATTTTCCCAGGACGCTGAATGTTTAGAGATAAAAGAGGGTTCTTACCATCTTTTTTTCCCCTACATTATTTTCTTGGTGGTTTTGAGAGGAGGATGTCTGTCTCGGTTTCAGATTTTCTATTGTAAAGAGCCACTTCATACTTTGGATGACAGCCTATATCAAGTTAACCTCCCTAATATAGGCGATGAGGGGGTGGTTTGTCTAGGAATGAACACAACTAGAGCTAGCGTTGCAGCTGAAGCAGTAAATGAAGCTATATCTCACTTTTGGCAGAGTAATTTCAATTCTGATATTAATCACGCCTATATGAGAACAAGAAGAGAAACCGGTTTAGATGTTAAAGAGTGGCAAAGAAAAACTAGAGAAGATCCTAGTTTCGTGTTCCAGCACGACTGGACTCCTTCCTGTGTATCTTTGCGAGAGATTATTAAAATATTATATAAGGAATCTCTTGGAATGAGAAGGGTTATGCTTGATAATTTCATTCAAGAGGTAAGCCAACGAGAAGAAGAAACCGTTGGGCAGGTGGTGCATGATTTTTGCCAGGGTATTACCATTGATGATCGTTATTCAAGAACCCTAGCTAAAGAACTTAGTTCCTGTCTGGCTACGTTGGGAGAGAATCTTTCTGAGAGAATGAGAAACAGTTTTGGGAAAGAAATTGTTGGGGAGATAGATGGTGAAACTCTTCGGCAATTCCAAAAAGAAGTTATAGAAACTATTGCTCAAATTCTTGAAAATGAATTCCAACAGCTTACTGGTCGTGTCCTGATTCGCCGACGAGTAGACAACAGAACGCTTGTCCGTGACATCAGAGAAGGGAGGTGAAAAAGAATGTTTCCGATTTTTGTCTTAAAAGAGGGTACAGAACTTCCCGAGGAAGGAATTTACTATGTTGTTGCTAGAGATGGTATTTTCCTTCACAAAGATACAGGGCTTGTTGAGGCCATGGTGAGAGTAAGGGGAATATCGTTTCTGGAAGACCTGAGTCCTCGGGCAACCATAAAACTGCCCAAGTTGCCCCCCCAGATAATAGTGAGGTCTTTGCTCTTTTTCAGAGGGGTTTTCAAGAAATTTCACAGTGAAGCTGTAGTTATGGTTCACTACGATCTCAAAAATCAGATCTATCGACTAGTCTGTCCTTCACAGAGTGTGAATCACGGTGCTGTGGCGTGGTATGATGCTAAACAGCGCTTTGAAGGACATAGGCTGGTAGGGAGCATTCACTCCCACAACGATTTTGGAGCTTTTCATTCGAGTATCGATGTTTCCGATGAATCCGATTTTGACGGAATTCATATTACCATAGGAAGGGTTGATCAACCCTACTTTACTATTAGCTGTTCTGTGGTGGTTAATAACAATCGTTTCTTGTGTGTGCCCATGGAGATAATTACCGGGATAAGGGAGGTTGACTGGAAGCCAGCTCCCAGAATTATTCATCGACGGAAGAAGATCCATCGTCCAAAAAGAGACAGCTTTGACTTCGGTTTCATAGACCTTCTTCTCCATCCAGAAAAACTTTTACCCTATACCTATGAGTATGAAAGAGTGGAAGTTCAAGACAGATTTCAGTTTTACGACATGGTTCTACCCGATGAACAGGACTATCGTCATGTGGGATTTCCCACCAACTGGCTTGATCGGGTTTCGAAAACAGAATATTCTCAAGAGAAAGAAGATCTTGATCTCCAGCCTGCTTTAGAGAAAGGAGGTGATAGCTCTTGAAGATAAAGGTGATTGGGATAGGTGGTATTGGTTGTTCTCTTTTACCTGTCCTTGCTAGATTCCTCAATTTCAGCTATTCTAATATTGAGTTAACCTTAATAGATGGCGATGACTATGAGGAAAAAAACAGAGATCGCCAGCCTTTTTCTCGGTTAGGTAATAAAGCAGAAGTTACAGTGGAAAAGCTCGGAGAGGAATTTTCCCAGATTTTCTTCCGGACTGAACCAAAATATGTAACAGAAGATAATGTCTTTTTACTCATCTCAGAAGGAGACATTATATTTCTGTGTGTGGATAACCACGCAACGAGGAAGATTGTTTCAGACAGATGTGAGGAATTATCTGATGTTGTATTGATTTCAGGGGGCAATGAATTAACCGATGGAAATATTCAAGTTTACATCAGAGAAGGTGGTGAAGATATTACTTTGCCTTTAGCTAACTCTTTCCATCCTGAAATTCAGTTTCCCGAAGATGAGAATCCAGAAGATTTGGGTTGTGAACAGCTCAGAGAGAGCGAACCCCAGCTTTTGATCACCAACAACGCCATTGCCGCCCTGATGTTGAATGCTTTCTTTTCTCATCTCAGAGGAGAACTGAAATTTGATGAACTCTATATAGATATTATTACCGGAAGGGCCCGGCCAGTATGCCGGTCCCATCAAGAATCGGCGCTTTCTTGAGCGCCGAGCCCAAACTTAGAGGAGGGAAGCCGCGATGGCAGAGGAGGGATACAGACTCCAGGTAGTCTGTGGGGCCAATGAGATGGTTCATGTTGTGCCCCAGGGCAAGACGGTGAGAGAGGTCAGAACGATTCTGGCTGATATCCTGAACATTCCTGAGGAGGCTCAGGCCCTCGTTTCCGGCGATGAGGTCGGGAACGACCACGAACTCTGCTCCGGCGACGTGCTGGAGTTTGTGAAGAGGTCGGGAGAAAAGGGCTGAGAGGAACAGGAGCTCTCCCTGGGCGGGTAAGCTACAAGCTTGCCCGCTCTTTTTTTTGACTTACTTTAATTCGTAAGCTACACCCCTTAGGGCGGGGAGGTTGACAAATATCCTTAAGATTGTAATCTGATATTAGTTCTTAATGGGGTTTGTTTTTCCACTTTGGGTGAGGGAGGAGTAATGGAGCAAGTAACAGTCGATGATTTTGAGATAAGAGAAAATGTAGAGCAAGTATTAGACCTTACACCTCAAATTCTTTTCAATCTCTTTGATATTACAACTAAATGGGGCACCCTCAGAGCTGGTGGAATGGTGTCTTTTCCAGCAAACTTTCCCGAAGAGGGAATTGGATTTTTAATAGCTGTTCATCCCCAAACCAAAGGCATGTTCGTTGCTAAAGAGGCTAAAAGCCTGGGCCCGGGAATGTATGCTGCTGAAGACGGCATGTTTCTTATTACCCTAGAGAATGAAGCTATGATAATGTGGGATAGGAGAATAACAGCCAAAGAAGCTGCTCAGGCGATAAAGAAAGTTGATGAACTTGTGAGCGAATATGGTTGGATAGACCAAGAAGGGGAGAGGATTCAACTTCCCCAGGTAAACGTCGGACAGACCTGATGGAGAGTTAAAGATGTTTTTCAAAAACCTACCGATATTTTTATTATTCCCCCTGATAGTGTAGAGAAAGTAATTTTGCGGTTTGATCATCCAGAGCTACTGGAAATAGGAATGCTAGGTCCTCTCACATTCATATGTCTTAGGGAGGGAAGAGAGATTATGGAAAGAAGGAAAGTTCTCCTTGAAGCTCAGTTGGCAGTTGAGGGGAAAAGTCTTTCTGATATAATCATAGAGTATGGATATAAAAGGTAGTTTTAAAAAGAATAAATTTATTTGGGCTTTATTTCTAGGATTTGCAGTATTTTTAGCTGTCTTTTTTTATTTCGATGATTTTTTTTATTCTCAAATATTGTATGCTAAGTTTCTCTGGAAAACTTTCAAAACTCCAGTTGATATAAAGCAAGTTGAATTTGTCTCTTCTGTTGAGGGGGAGGAGATTGAGGTTTCTCTTGTTGCTTTCAGGGTAGATAGCCCTTATTCTCTCCGAACTTATCGAGATGAGGAGAATATAATTAATATTGTTGAGAATGCCTCCAATATATTAAATCAAGCTAGTGTTGAACTTAAAGTCGTTAAAGTGATTTCTGTTGGGTTTGAAGATAAATTAATGAAAGAAGAATACTTTATTGAATATTTTCCTGAGATAATTAAAAACTTACCTGATTATAATGAGAATCAGTTTAATTTGGTTTTTTTGAAAAGAAATCCTGATACTGATTTTCTTCAAGTGGGTGGAAAAGCTTATGTGGAAGATAAAATAGTTTTGGTAATTGATCGATATTATGATTTGGATTATCAGATTTTAGCCCACGAAATAGGTCATTTGTTTGGTTTGAAACATCCCAATGATGACGCCTTTATGAGGGGGGATTCAAAATTCCTTATGGGGGGTGGTTTTTTGTTAAAAAAAGAAGAAATAGAGAAAATACACAAAAAAGCAAGTTTGATGATTGAAGAATAAACTTGTAGAATAAAAAAATAGCATTTAGTTTAAATATTATAATATATGGTAAAATCTGTTTATGTTATCAATTATAGGGGAGAGAAAGAACCTTTCTCTTCTGAGAAGGTTTATAAAAGTACAAGAAGGGTAGGAGCTTCAAAAAAGACAGCAGAGAAGATAAGTGAGATTATTGAGAAGAAGGTTTATCCCGGGATTAAAACATCTGAGATTTTTAAAGAGATAAAAGATCTTTTAAATAAAGAATCACCTAAATTATCGATAAAGTTTTCTTTAAAAGAAGGGATGAGGAAGTTGGGGCCTGCGGGTTATCTTTTTGAGAAGTTTGTTGGGAAGATTTTTGAAAGGCAGGGATATAAAGTGAAATTAAACTTATTTCTTAAAGGTTATTGTTTGAAATATGAAACTGATTTTTCAGCTAAAAAAGGAAATCTTGCTTATATCGGTGAATGTAAATTCAGGAATTTACCAAAAAAAGGGTTGGTTCATTCAGAAACCGTTTTGGCTTATTCTGCTAAGATATTAGATTTGAGGAAAGCGAAGGTTTTTAATAGAAATAGTTTTAATGGGATTAAAATAAAACCCATTTTAGTAACTAATACTAAATTTTCTTCTTCTGCAGAAAAATATTCAAAATGCATTGGTATTGAGCTTCTGGGTTGGAAAACTCCAAGATCAAATGGTTTGGAAAGAATAATTGATGAAAACGGTTTTTATCCTATTACTATTTTACCTTCCTTGAGTAGAAGTTTAGCTGGAGTTTTTGTTAAAAAGAAAATGATTTTAGCTGAAGATATTTTGGAAATAGAACCTGAAAAGTTTTCAAAAAAAACTGGAATTCCCCAAAAGAAATTAAATTCTTTGATAAAAGAAGCTAAAATTTTGTTTGATAATTAATTTTTAATAATGTCACGATTTTATAACCCCAAAAGAGGGTCAGTGGTAGTTACTATTGTCTTTTAAAAGACCGTGATGGTTCACCAATTGAGTTTTATAAAATTAAACATTAGAAATATTTTTATATAAAAATGTGTACTATTGGAGCTGCATTAAAAAATAAAGGAGTAATTCTTTTTAAGAATTGCGATTTAGATAAGAAAATTAAATTTCACAAACCCAAAAAGGAAAGGGGCCATTTTAATTATATTGCTTTTACAAGAGAAAACAGACCCGGAATTTGGGCTGGAATAAACGAATTTGGGTTGGGCATAGCAACAGCAGATACTTACACCAAAAAGAAATACAAAGCAAAACCCTATACAATCCATAATATTTTTAAAGGAAACGAGAAAACAATAGCAGAAAATAAAGATGTTAATGGGGCAATAAAATTTTTAAAAAAATATTACAAAGAAAAAATTAAGTATGTGCCCGACTTAATAATTGTGGGAGATAAAAAGAAGATAGCCGTTTTTGAATTTACTCCACCCAATAGGTTTGGCATAAAAATCAAGAAAAAGAATTATATTTTAAGGACCAATCAATTTAAGATATTAAAAGGGGGATTGAGCAGAAAAGAGGATCTTCAATCTTATACCAGGATTGATAACGCAAAAGAGATTATGAGTAAATCAACCTCTCTTAATTCAATTAAAAAATTATTAAGAAATCATAAAACAGGCCCCAGTAAATTTTCTGTCTGCAGGCATGGTAAAAAAGGGGAATCAAAAACTCAAGCCAGTGCAATAATGCAGGCAGATAAAAACAGGGTTCGCGCCTTTTATGTTATTAATAATTTTCCCTGTAAAGAAAAATATAAAGAAATAGAATTATGTTAGATTTAATAAGAAAAATTACCCAAAAACCAAGAGTGGCTGGAACAAAGCAATGTAATAAAATTAAAGGAAAATCCAATATTAAAGTAAGCGGCTCTGTAAAATCAAAATTTATTAAAGGACAAAATATTTATAATATAATTACAAAAAATAGTTCTTCCAATAAGATAGTGGTTTGTGCCCATTATGATTCAATATTAGGTTCCCCAGGGGCAAACGATAATGCTTCTGGGGTCAGCGCTTTGATAAAATTGGCAAAAAGTAATAAAAACGTACAATACATATTATTTTCTGCTGAAGAATGGAACAAATACGGCTCTTATTACTACGTTCGTTCTCTAACCAAAAAACAATTAGAGAAAATTAAATTATTAATAAACATAGATATGATTGGTTACGGTCTTCCTTATTGTATTTGTTCTAATAATATCAAAAATAAAATTAAAAATATTCTTCCCAAAAAAGTAAAAATTATCTCAAAACCCAGGCCGCCCTTTGACTTTTGGTCTTTTTACAAAAAAGGAGTAAACATAGTTCATTTTGGTGCTTCCCCTTATGAATATTGCCACAGCTCCCAAGACACAATAGATAAAATCTAAACAGAGCCCACAAAAGAAGTGATTAAGTATGTAACTAAAATAATAAATAGTTTTAAAGGGAAGAGTTTATGAATCTTACAGAAATTAGGAAGTTTCTTTTAAAAAACGCTGATTCCCAAACAAAACAAAACATAAAAAAATTTATTCCAACCCAGCAGAGGTTTTATGGGGTTAAAACATCTTTTTTAAATAAAATTGTTAGAAAGAATTTATTTGAATTTATTTGCTGGAGTAGAGAACTAACAGAGAAAAATTAAAAGCCAAAAGGACTCCTTTCGGAGCCCTTAAGCTTTAGAATTTTGGTCATTATTGACCATCTTTAGTGTAGCAAATTTAAAATGTAGTATCAAGGAGTTATTCACAGCTTACTG
>CAYZYK010000019.1:0-12868 GCA_964482615.1 uncultured Candidatus Saccharibacteria bacterium | reverse complement strand
TCCCAGCACCCATAACGTGTAGTGGAACATTAGGACTATCCGTCCCGATGCCGACAAAACCAGTATCATTATTCACAAACAAAGCATCTGTGCCTGCAGTGAAGTCCCCATTAAAAACATTATTATTTGTAAAGGTGTTTGCATTTGCCAAGTAAGGAACCAAACTTGAATTATCGCTCCAGAGAGGGTCTGTTTCCATACCAGTTACATTAACATTATACAAGTTTGAACCATCCCCAATAAAATAATCTGCAGTTACATTTCCTAAAGCAGTTATATCATAAGTAGCATCAATATAATCTATAGATAAATTTGTTGCATAAATATTTCTCCATCTACTTGCGCCTAAACCAATGTCATAAGTTAATGTAGTATCTGGAAGAAAATCAGTATCTATTGTGTGCCCAGCAACACTCCAAGATAAATCATCAAGAGAAGAATGAGAAATATCAGCAGGAGTGTCTAAATTATCCCAATAGTCTGAATGATTAGAAGCATTAATTACATATTCTGGTGTAACAGCATCAGAAGGAAAACCAAACTCTCCATCTTCAGATGTTTGAGCATCAAAACCAAATGCAGAAACAAAACTAATCAAAAAAAACATGCAAAACAATAAAGCTATTTTTTTCATCTGAATAAGAATTGATTAAACTTTAAATAATTAACCCCCTCCCTTCAAAAAGTAAAACACAATTATCCCTGTTATAATTATTAATCCAATTATTCCCATACCTATTGCGGTTGTGCTGATTTTTTTTGTATCTAAAACCTTATCTATTTCATTCATTTCCAATAAAGCATCAAATGTTAGACTATCATCAATTGGTTCTAACTTGAATGTTTTACCTTCCCAATCATCCCCTATCTTTGCCTGTGTAAAATTATCTTTTTGAACTTGTAATATAATAACTGTGTTTCCAAGCATATATTTTGGGTCTGGGAGTTGTGAAGTTTCTATCTGTTGCCAAGGCATAAAACCCCATTTAATCCTGAAAACTGTTCTTCCAGATTTTCTTTTCTTAAAATATCCTGCTTTTCCTTGAACTAACATGGCCTGAGGCAAACCATCAAAAGCGTCCTGTCTTCTCTTGAAAATTAATCCATAATATTTATACTTTACTCTGTTTTTAACAAAAACAGCTGAAAATATTATTAATCCAATTGCTATTAATCCCCAAATAAATGTTTTAGTCATAGAAACCCCTGCACTTAAATTTAAAGGCATGTATTGTCCTATTTGTGATAATGCATTTGGCATTTTATCGTCCTAAAATCCTCCTTAACATAGACTTTTTATTTTGAGATTGGTGTTCTAATTGATATCCTTGTCTTGATAATGTAGAAATACTCTCTGAAATATTGCTTGTTGCTGCTTTTCTATCTCCAGCACCAATTGCTTTGTAAAAAGCGGACATACCAAGAATAAATAACTTACTCACAATAATACTTATTTTGGTTTTTCTTGATATTCCATAATCTTTATAATGTAAATGAAAATGAAAGTTGGCTTTTTTTAAATAGTATTTCAATAAAGCGTGGATTGTTTTATAATCTTTAGTATAATTACTCATAGTTACTAAAGAACTTATAACAGATGTGGCAAAATGAAAAAAGGTGTCCATTCCTTCTCTGTTCATTAATGGTTTTGCTCCCTCAATATCAATATATTTTTTTTGAACAGAATCCCAAATTTTTCCCTGCATCTGTTGCATCATTTCATGCAGATTCTTATTAGGATTCATCTCATTGATTAAACTTATGTTCTTTTCTTCATCTTTTGGAGGAACCATGGAAGGTGTTGAATAAGCATCTGGTATTCCTGAATAAAGATTTTTATCTACCATTCTTATTTAAATATGTAAAAATTATTTTTAAATATTTATCACCTTCAAGGTGATATATCAAAAACATAAAAAAGTGTTCTCAGGACGGCTCTCACGGTTTTCTAAACATTTTAATCATATGTTTTTGAAGAATTGTAGTAAAGAACCCTCTCACAGAATAAATAAGGGGTCAATTCTCGCAAACTGTAATTTAACTCATTCTCAGCAAAATGCAAGCAGTTTTCCTCAACTCTCCTTAAAGTCCAATTCATCCAGTAGCCAGAAATATTGCTATAAGCGTCATCTTGTCCCTCGTTGTAAGCACCAGCATAAAGAAATCCTGAATAAATATAAATCCCAACAAGAAAAACCATTACCCCAAAAACAATAAGTGTGGCTTTTTTCCATTTTTTCATCTTAGTATCCTGTAAGTTTGTTTAATCTTTTATCAAAACCTGTAATCTTATTAATATTGGCTTTTCTTGCTTTTATAACCTTCGGTTTTGAATTTACTTGAAATTGCGGATAAAATAACTTATTCAAGTTTTTTTGTCTTGCCTTACTCACTTTTACCTGTCTGTTTTGTTGTGCAATAAATCTTGCTGCTGATAACTGAGATAATTCTCCAGCTGTATCTCCTATGTATGATTTTCTTTCAATCTTGGCATCTTTTAATGGAATTCTCTTACCTTTCTTTGTTCTATACCCTCTAAACTTAAAACTAAAAATGTTTGAATAATTTGGAGGAACTTTCCAACCTAATTTTTGTGGTTTTTGTTTGGCTTTTTTCACCCTGAACTGTCTTGATAGTGTATTATCAACTACAAACTGTCCTGCATCCTCAGCTTTCTGTCTTCCTTTTATTGGATCTTTAGAAACCTTAATCCAATTTCCTGTTTTAATCTGTTTAACTTCTGTGTAGTAAGGTTCGTTATCGGCTTTTATTTGGAGCATTTTTCTTTTATCAGTATCAAAAGGTAGTATCTTTGGAATTTTAGGTTTAGAAAGTCCTGGAAAGCCAAGCCCGCCTATGGGGGTTATGATTGGGATTGTGGTTGTTTTTGTTTTTAATTCTTGCTTTTGCTTTGTTGTTAATTTAGGAGTTAATGCAGCAGAAACTCCTAAGGCTTTATTCAATTTTATAGTTTGAGCATCCATAAAAACATTTGTAGTTAGGGGCTTTATTACCGCTTTTGCTTTTAATTTTGGCTTTTGTTTTTCAATAGCTCCTACTTTTTGCGAACCTATTAATGCTTCATTCAACTTTTCTATTTGTTTTTCGCTTTGAACAGCAAAACTACTCCCTAAACCAGAAATAGCCCTTTTTCCTGTTGTTTTTGCTGCTGTTTTTAGGGTTGTTTTTACAAAAGTTTTTCCAGCTTCTTTACCCGCTTTTGAAACAAACACATCACTTAAACCAGAAACCTGCTCTTGAAAAGTCTTGCTCAAAGGGGTTTTCTTTGCTCCACCAAGCAGAATTGTATTTACAAAATCATCAACATTTTGTAAAAGTTTGATTTCTCCCACACCTCCAACTTTCCCCCGAACTTTTATTCTCTTAAAACCAAGAAAAGCTGTTTTAGGTTGTCCACTAATAACCTTTACTGCCTGCCCCTCTTGTTTTCCAGCACCTAAAAACCTAAATTCTTTGAATGTTTCAGCTCCTTTTTTCTTTATAAAACCAGAACCCAGAATTGAATTAAATTCATCCAAATCAAAACCTTTGTAAACTTTTGATACCCCTATTTTTCTAAATATTGCCGCTCTTCCCCCTAAACCTCCTCTCGCTCCTATCACAAATTTTTCTGTTGATTTTAATGGCAGAAACTTGGGAGCAGAAATAACATCTGTTATTCTTGTCGAAACTGTTACCTTTCCACCTGTTAATCTTAATCCTCCTTTTCCACGTTGGAATGTTGGGGCTAAAATATCAACTTCTTGTGAAGCCATAGGTGTTGCCCTTGTTCCTGTAATTTTGAATAAAGAGCCCTTCGTTCCTCTTGCTAATTCTTTACCGCCAATAGAAAACCTTTTTGCTTGTAATTCCTTTAAAGACAACCTTTGTGATTGTCTTGCTAACATACTTCTTGGGGTTCCACCGAATACTGCAGAGGCCCCCCATAAACCCATACCAGCTTGGAAACTTCCAGCTCCAATCAAACCTAATCTTTTACTCAAAGATAAATCTTCACCTAATATTGCAGTTCCGAATTGTTTTGTAGAACTTCCTGTTAAAATTCCAGAAGCCAATGTTCCTGTTACAGGATTTGTATATGCTAAAGCAAACGTCCCTATTTGTGTTATAACAGCACCCCTTTCAGCAATAATATCCCCTTTTGTTTTTCCTATATTTTTTATTCTAACTTGTGAAACTTTACTAAGACGTTTTTCAGCTTCTTTTTCATATTCTCTGTGTGTTTGTTTTTCAAGGATAAAAACATAATCTTTTAACTTTGTTTGGGCTTCTTCAGAGGTTATTTTTCCTGCTCTTATTTGCTTGTTTAACCCTTCAGTGAATTGTGAAACTTTAGATTGTGCTTTTTTAGTTTTATCTTCGGCAACTCTTTGAACTATAACCTCTTCAGGGAGAGCTGTGGTTCCTAAAGGCAAACCAGCCTCTATTTCTCTCATAGTTTGCAATTCTCCAAAAGTTGCACCTGTTAAATCTAATCCAGTGCCTTCAGTCATCTTACTTCCAAAAGTTCCTGTTCCAAACTGCATTTCTTGAGTATATTTATCCCAATATCCTAATTCTTTCTGAGATTTAGGCTTGCCCTTACCTGCAAAAGTAGAAAAAAGGTCTTTAAAACCAGATTCACCTTTAATCATTCCCGCAATATTTGATGGCGTATCTTTAAAAAGTGAGCCCCATGTTCCGAGAGTTATAGGGGTATATCCCCCCGAACTTATAGGTAAACTTACAAATGGTTCGGTTTGTCCTTTTAATGTTTGAATATTTGATTCTGCTTGTTCATATTGTTTCTCTGTTAAAGTTGCTCCGCCTCTTAAAAGAACCTGTGTTCCACCAAAATCTTTTCCGCCAGTTCCACTAATATCCAAACCCCCAGCGCCAGTTAAGTCTCTTTTTGCTCCTGTATCTATATCTACTCTTCCCATACCACCTATATTTTCAGTTCCGAATTGTGAAAAGTCTGTTTGTTGAGGGGGTTTCCACATATCTTTTAAATCACCACTAAATCTTGCTTTTGGAATATCTAATTTTTCACCAGCCAAAACCTTTTTTGCAACTTCTGGAGTAAAACTCATTTTTAATCCTTCACTCTCCTTAGCCAAAGTCAAAGCTTCTTTAGGTTGATAACCAAGTTTTTTATAGGTTTCAAACTGCTGTTTCCCTACACTCCCTAACGTTCCTACAGCCTTTTGAGTAGCTTCATATTGTGCTGAACGATAAGCACTTCTTTCCAATTCAGCTGCCCGTTCTTCAAGTTTTTTGATAGTTTGTTTGTCTAACTTGCTTTCTGCAAGTTTAAGAATTTGATTTAAAGTTCCGCTTTTTGTATACCCATAATAACTTCTCTCTGGTTTTTGTCCTAACTTAATTAAAACAACATCTCTCGCTAAATTTTTTCTTAAAGAAGCTTCTTCTTTTGCTTCAAAAACTTTTAACTTCTGTCTAACATCTGAAACCTTTGGTAGAAATTGCTTTTGTGATTGTGGAGCTTGTTCAATTTGTTTAATAACTTTTTCAAGTTCTTTAGAATTATCTGCCTTGTTTATTTTCTCTACAATATCCTGAGCTTTTGATTGTGCTTGTTGTAATTCTTTTTGTTTTTTTTCTGCCTCTTTCCTTGCTTGTTCAACTTGCTTCTGACTTTTTATTGCAGAAACAGATTTACCAGTTCTTAATGCCTGTTGTTGCAACTGTCTATCAACAGAAAGCTGTCGCTGTCTTTGTAATTGTCTTTGTTGAGCCTGTTGTCTTCTTAGATCAGCAGTGGAGACCATAATTATCTGCCCCTTTTACTTTTCCTTTTCTTATTTACCATAGGATGAGGAAAAAATACACCATTAACTCTCCTTTCTCTTTCTCTCCTTAATTTTTCATTCTTTTTTTCTAACTCATCCAAAACTCTTTCTCTTTTTTTCTTCTCTCTTTCTCTCTGCAAATGTAAATCTTTGGCAACTCTCTGATCCTCTCTAAATCTTTCCATTTTTACTTTTCTACTTTCAGAAATAGGTTTTTTCATAAGGAGTCTTTGCCTTAAAGATTGCTGTTGTGTTTGCAAAGTTAATGTATTAGATTTTTGTTTTCGTAATGCTCTTTGCTGTTCTTTCAACAACCTTATTTTATTGTTTCTTGTATTTTTAATTTTTTCTTGAAGCTTGTTTTGCTTTTATTTAACTTTAAAGCCGAATAAAACTTATAAATTTTTATCACCTTGAAGGTGATAAAATCTTAAAAATAATTTTTGCATATTTAAATAAGAATGGTAGAAGCAGAAGCTGGACAAACTAAATGGAATTTTGATGATGATAGATTTAAAGCACTTAGTTATTACATGTCTTGTTTCGAAGAATCTTTAATTAATTTTACAAGTTATAAAGGCATAACCCCTATAGAAGACTTACATAATTGGACTACCCTTATTTTAGTTGTTTTAATGGGAGCTGTTAAACCTAAAGAAGAGGAAGAATTAGAAAAAGAATTTGGGGAGCTAGAAAAAGAAAAAAGAAAATGTAATAATCTTCTTTTCTCGAATAAAGCAGAAAAACAAAAACAACAAGATTTTGTAAACCAGTCAATTGCTTTTTATAACAAAGCAATAAAATGTTACAGAACAATAAATAAAATAAATGTAAAAAATGGGTTTTATTTTAGAAGAACACCAGACCCAAGATACGCTGCTTTAAGAAGATGACGAGAGTTTGTGAAGATGTTTTACCTCTTGAATTTGTTAAAAAACAAAAATCAAGAGCAAGGGAAGCGGGGTTTTATTTTCATCCAACATTAAAAGAGCAAATTGATACTTATTTAAAAAATGTTGACAAAGATTGGGACTTTGTGATTATTATTTCTGGAGAGGGAGAAGTTAGAGTTGGAAAAAGTTTTTTGGCTTCACAAATTGGAAAATATTGGACTAAAAGAATTAAAGAACTTTATGGAAAAGATGTTCCATTTAATCTAAAAGACAATTTTGTCTTTAATGGAAATAACCTGATTAAAAAAGGAAATTATCTTGGAACTAAATATCCTATGTCTTGTCTGGTATTTGACGAAGCTGGGGCTGATTTAGAAGGTATTAAAGCCATGAGAAGAACCACACAAAATGTAAAAGATTACCTTAGAGAGTGTGGGCAATATAATATGCTTACTATCATAGTTATTCCTGAATTTTTTGATTTACCAAAAGGAATTGCAATCAGCAGAAGCGATTGTATGGTTAATGTATATTGGCTTGGGGATGAAAATGGATATATGAAAAGAGGTTACTTTAAATTCTATTCTCGCCCCAATAAGAAGCATCTTTATCTTAAAGGAAAGAGAAATCTTGATTATAACGCTTGGAGTTATGATTTTTTCGGGAGTTTTGACAATCTTTTTACTCTAAACTTTGATGAATACAAAGAAGTGAAAAAGAAAGCATTAAGAAGAAGGGAAAAAGGAAGTGCGATAGAAATGAGGTATAAAGAGTGGACAAGAGCCAGTTTATTTCTATTAGTTGATATGTATGGTAATAGTTACAGAGAATTAGCAGAAAAATTGAAAAAGGTTAGTAAGATACCTATAAACTTTACTTGGATTGGAAAAATAATTAATCGGGAGAAAGAAAGTGAAAGCGATTTTTAGTTCGTATTTTGTAGGATGTAGATACTTAATAATCTATTTAAGTAACAAAAAAAGAGTAATTATGGCGGATTTTCGGCTAAAATCTGCCCCCTAATTAATTTATAGGCACCTCAATCAGTTTAGAAAAAGGTTTGCTTGGCTTGATATTGAACTGAAATGGCTTAATAATTCTTTGTTCAATCAAATTCTCGTTCTTATCAAACCACATAACCCTAAAATTAAAGAAAACAAATAGAGAATGAATAGGAATTGAAATTGGATCAGTAAAGTAGAATACTAACGGCTCTGTTTTTTTTGTCCTGAACATTAAGCCGAAGTATTTTCTAATTCCTTTTGCTGTTTTCATCTTTCATATAATTTACGACATATTTCGGTAAATCCTTCTGTAAGATTACTTTTATCTTATCGTGATTTAGTGTTTTTTCTCATTTCTCAACGTCCTAAAAATTACTTCTCACTCTTCGAATGGTTCTGGTTTTGGTAATACATTTGGGTTGCTAACTGATTCATTTCCTTTCCCAGTTTCAACAGGCTCTGATTCATCTGAGCCATCTGCCCTAGAAGATTTATCCTGAACTCTTCGTCGTTTCTTAGTCTTTCTCTTAGGTTTCTTTCTTCTAATTCTGTGAGTAGTTGTTGGTTTTGTTGCTGGAGCTGTTGGAATTGGTTCTGAATTTCTTTCTTTTTCGTCTCGGATTTTGGTGACATTTATAATTTTAACCTCCTTTTTTACTTTTCTTTGAACATAACTCCAAATAATTAAAATTAAAATAAGTGCTAATCCAAAACCCCAAATTGTCGCTAAATTTACCATTCAAATCTCCCCTCTTTTTTATTTTTCTTTTCCTTGATCCAATTTTTATCGTTTTTGTGAGCTGCTTTCATAAGAAAATATATAAAAAACATCCATACCATTGTAGCCACCCAAAATGCAAAGATAGTGGGCAACTGAAAAATTAATCCAGTTTCGATTCCCTCACTTTGAAAATAATTAATTGTTAAAAAAGTTGAAAAGATAAAAGCAATCATAGAAAAAAACGTAATACCAAAACTTAACACAAAACCTATAACCTGCATAAACTTATCAATAAACTTTCTAAACTTTTCTCTTTTCTTCTTATCTATTTGTTGTTTCATTCTTTTAACTCCCTCTTAGTAAAACTTTTAATTATAAAATACACCCCAACCAATTCTAAAGCAATTAAGACTAAATGAAGCCATAAAGAAACAAAGAATTTTTGAAAAACTAAAATAAACACAAAGATAACCCCAAACATAAACATTTGAAAATATCTAAGTTCTACTTTCCTTTTTTCTCCTAACACCATAAATGACATCTTATTTTACCTCATAAGTTGGTTTAATTAAGCCTATTTTAGTTAACACATTTGAAACTGTATTTCCTGCTAAATTCTGTGTTCTCTCCAACAAGGCTTTTGTGACCTTTTCACCTTTTTCTTTTATCAAATCTCTAAGTAATTCTGTCTTATAAAACTTAATACTTTTAATTTCTTCGCCTCTACAATCCAAGATAATTGAATAATCATCTTTCATAGTATCTATCTTTTTCTTGCTTAAAGCGCATTCTTCTACTTCTTTATGTTTAAAACTTTTATGCTGCGTCATTTTTATCCTAAATTTGGGGGGAGCGAACATATTGCTCCAGTCTTTTCCATGCAATACTCACAGGCTCCTCCAAGTATTTTAATATATTCTACTTCTTTAATTATATAGACAATCAAAAAAACTATGGTCACAAATGTCAAAATTCTCATTATGTTCATAAATACTACCCATTTGTCTGTTGCCATAAAACTAAACCATGGCTTCTTTTGTTCTTGCATTTTATAAATAAATTTTCTCCTTTTTCTTTTTTATTTTTCTTGGTTTGTTCCAATAACGACTCGAACATTTAGGGCAAACAAGTGGTAATCCCTCATGCTTTGGTGTCCATTCGTACCCACATCTCTCACAGGTTAAAACAATGACTTTTTTATCAACCTCTTTCACAGCCATCTTTATTTAATCTCCCTCCGATAAATGCCCACAGGCAGATGATGACAAAAAGAGATTCCCCTTTTACTTACCTGTGGACTATGATTTTGTTTTTTCATTCTTCTGACTCTCCCTTTAAACCATCTGTTAAAGCAACTGTTAAACCAACTGTTAAACCGACTGTTAAAGCAACTGTTAAACCGACTGTTAAACCAAACAACAAAGCACCTATTAAACCAAGTATTAAACTAAATGTTAAACCAACTGTTAAAGCAAGTATTAAACTAAATGTTAAACTAGATATTAAACCATCTTCATCATATTTCTTTAAATTCTTATAACCTCCTTTAATCAAAGCGACTAAAGATATAACCGTTAAACTGATTAAAACATATTCACCTATTAGAGGATAAATATTAATAAGATAAGATAAATTAAAAGTAAATTGTTCTATTACTTCTTGTCTTGCAAAAACAACTTTTATTAATTCCCAATCTAATAATTTCAGGTTTAAGTATGATAATGCTCCAAATAATATAATTCCTAAAACAGGAAGTAAATTTGGTTTTGGAATATGAATATACTTCTTTGTATGTTTTTTTATACCTAAACTTGATTTTAACTTTCTATTTTCTTCAATTAATTGTTTTTTTGTTTTCATTTTTTAAACTCCTCCATTAAATCACCTATTAAACCAACTGTTAAACCAAGTATTAAACCACCTAATAAAGCACCTATTAAACCAAGTATTAAACTAAATGTTAAACCAATTGTTAAACCAAACAACAAAGCACCTATTAAACCAAGTATTAAACTAAATGTTAAACCAACTGTTAAAGCAAGTATTAAACTAAATGTTAAACTAGATATTAAACCATCTTCATCATATTTCTTTAAATTCTTATAACCTCCTTTAATCAAAGCGACTAAAGATATAACCGTTAAACTGATTAAAACATATTCACCTATTAGAGGATAAATATTAATAAGATAAGATAAATTAAAAGTAAATTGTTCTATTACTTCTTGTCTTGCAAAAACAACTTTTATTAATTCCCAATCTAATAATTTCAGGTTTAAGTATGATAATGCTCCAAATAATATAATTCCTAAAACAGGAAGTAAATTTGGTTTTGGAATATGAACATGCTTCTTTGTTTTATCTACCATTTTTCCTCATAAGATTTAAGTAAATCAGACGGAGATGCCTTAAGATATATCCCAGTTGTTTTAATATCTGAATGTCCTAATGCTAACTGGATTTGATTTAAAGGTATGCCTTTCTCTAATGCACGAGTAGCAAAACCATGTCTAAGAGAATGAAATGTATATTTTGGATTTAATCTTGCTTTCTTTTTATATTGTGTAAACTTTCTTTGGAAAGTTCTAATTGTTCTTTTCAATGGTAGATGCTTCTCAAAATTCTTTCTCCATCCCTTAGGTAATGGGACAACTCTTTCAACACCATATTTAGATTCAGGTATAAAAATAGAATTTTTCCTTATATGTTCTTTTCTACATCTTGCAACTTCGCTAACTCTCATTCCACTTCCATAAGCCAACATAAAGGCTATAATCGCAATCTTATCTTTTCTTGGAATAACCTTCACAAGTTTTTCCCAATCCTCTGGACGAACTGACTTGGGTAATTTCTTTTGTTCTTTGAAGTTTAACGACATTTTATTACAATTTCTACGAGGAAGAAGTATATAAACCTTTCGTATTTCCTACATTAGACGACATAAAATATAAGGGGGTTTTACCCCCCATATCTTTATATTTTACTTAACAAATACGTCAAAGTCTTTGTAGTTTCTTCCTGTTTTTTGGGATTTTGTATGTCCCTTAAAGGAAATCTTAATCCACTTGCCAATATCAACTTTGTGGATCTTACTTTTTAGAACATCATAAGTTCCAATTGTAACATCACCTTCTGGAGTGTCTATTACATATTGCAATCCATAAGTTCCTTCTTGGATCTCTTTCAATTTTCCAACAACTTCTGGTTTTTCATCAAAGTTATGGAAAACTGCTTCTCGTTTGTCTGTATCTGTAAATTCAGGTATGTTCATTTGTTCATCCATTTTTTATACCTCCATTTATTTAATTCTAAAAAATTTATCTGCAAATCCCTAAAACTTTCCATTGTGCTATTTCTCCATTCATTGAATTTTTAGCAAAAAACTCCCAAAAATTCTTTTCTTTTTGTAATTCGCTTACCATCTTAGTTTCTCCACGCTTTGGAGGGCAAAGGGAAAATTTTGGTGAATATAATGTTTAGCGAACTTTCTATTGGAAACATAGGTTTTTATTTCCATTGGAAATTGAACATATTAACCTTTAATTTACCTAAATTTGAGTAGTAACTACCCCTTGATTTCCTGTGGAATTTCATTTTTTAATCTCCTTTTTTATTCCTTGAAACAAACTAAATCCTGCATGTTGTCCGTATCTTTTTAAACAATAAATTTCAATCTTTTCTAAAATCTCTTTTTTTGTTTCTTCTATTGTTTTTAATCTATGGTTATCTAACCATTTATCGTCTGCTATTTCTTCTTCTTGCCTCTTTATTTTATTTAGTATTTCTTCGTTGTTTTTCATTTTTTAATTTCCTCCTCAAATAACTTTTTATCTTTTTCCTCAGGTATCCACCAACCACAAATACTACAACAATCATTTTCATCTCGCTTGAAATCCTTAGACTCCCTACATTTCTTATGACTTCTTACATTACCTTGACTCATTTTTTAATCTCCCCGAAATGTTTTTTTAGGATTTCTTTTCTTCCTTCATTCATCTTAACTAAAGCATGAGCATAACCCATTAAAAACCCTGTTTGTAATTGCATAGCCACTTCATAAGGTAATTTATTTAGTTCTTCTCTTTCATTCTCTTTTAACAATTCATATAACTTATCAAAATCTTCCTCAACACCTTGAAGTGTTTTGGCTATGGCTTTTTTTATTCCCTCAAGTCCCAAAAACCTCTTATTTTTAATCATTCCTTTTGGTATCATTTGACAATGTTTAACTGAATTAACTTCTTGTTCGTCTTGAAAAATCATAAATCCCAATATAATTTTCTCTTTATCTTCGTGTAATAAATATCCTATTGATTTTGTTAAGCAAGGATTCCAATCTTCTAATTTTCCAATATCTTCTGTATAACCACTATGAGTTTGTGCATCAAACCATTCTATTTCAACGATTTTATAGTTTATCTTAGCCATCTTAGTTGC
>CAYZYK010000018.1:0-13115 GCA_964482615.1 uncultured Candidatus Saccharibacteria bacterium | reverse complement strand
TCCGCTGTTTATTCTCTGGCTGTTATCGTGGGGCAGTTATACCACTTTCGGCCTGTTATTCCCGGTCTCCACTGCTTTTAAACAAATTGAGCCGGCTTGGTATCTGCCTTTTTATCCGGCCGTTAGATGGGCTAACATTGGCAAAAGCATTTTAACCGGAATTAACCTATACTGGATTTTTCATTTATTTAAATCCTATGAACCTAAAAACAATTAAATTTCTATTAATTCTAGTTTTAATTTCTTTGTTTGTCCCCGGGCCAATCATAGCGTTAATGAACCCGGTGCTAAAAGTTGAAAATACCGACACAGAAAAGCAATGTCTTTATGCCGATGAAGTTTACCAGCAGAGATTCACTTCTCCAGTTGAATCTTTCGGTATTGTTGCCGTTCAGTTTGACAATAATAACCGGATAAACGAGGACACAATCCAATTCCGTATCCGCTCTTCCCAACCCGGCCCGGACAGCATTTGGGACTATCAGGGCGAAACATCAGCTGGGCAGTTTCGAGCAGGCTGGTATTTTCCGTTCGGCTTCCCGCCGATAGAAGACGCTGAAAACAAAGACTTTATTTTTGAAATAGAATCCACCCAAGGAAAAAAAGACAACTGCGTTTCCATCTTCATTGCCCCGGACACCGGCGATATCAACTTTTACGTGGCCAACGAAGTCCCGGCAAAGCAGTTTATCACTACCGACATCCAAAGGAAATTCACCGAAGACAAAATATTTTTCATCGGCTGGACAATTTTAGTCCTCCTTACCGCAGGATATATAATTAAAAAATGAAAAAAACTCTGCAATTTATTACCAGGCTAACCGCGGCTTTATTCTTTACTGTCTTAATTTACTTTACCCTCAACCAAAACCCGATATTCAAAATAAATCTTGGTTTGGAGATTAATTATCCTCTTTTTTTAACCCTATTTTTCTTAGCGGTTGTCTCCAACATTTCAAATTTTGTTTATAAAAACCGCCTTAAAATCTCCCAAATCCCCTTTGAATTATATTCCCTTATCAAAACCACCGCCCAAACCATTGCCAATTTCTTTAAAACCCTTTTTAACTCACTTCCTCAAATCTTCTATAAACTCTATCAAAATCTGGCAATTAAATGGGGACTAGTTCCAATTTGCTTTTTAATCGTCGGGGCCGGACTTTTTATATACAGTGCATTAACAACCGGTGATGCATTTTCAGTTATTGTGAATAACCACAAGAATGAGATTAGAGTAGAGAATAGTGCTTCCAAAGTTGAATTTGCCGCCAAAGAAAATAATTTAGGAATAGTCAGTATTCCATTAGAACTTGAGGAAATTAATGAAGAAATTGTTACAAAGATCAATGACACTGAGGTAGAAGAGGATATAGTGGAAGAAGAGGGGGAAGAAAAAGAGCAAGAACAAAGAATTGATATTGAACGGCTGGTTGTTTTTAGATTAAAAGAAAAAGGAAGATGGGACTGGATATATGAAAAAGAATACGACATAAAAACTTTTCAAAACAAAGATTACGTCCATTTCGGGTTTCCGATAATAGAAGAAAGTCATGGAAAAGAATTTATTGTCGAAATAGAATCAATCGCCTTTGAAGACGAAAATCTTACAATTTCTGACCAAACACCGCAATTTATTACCAAATACAAATTCAACCGTCAGGAAATCACTGCCACCCCTCAATCATTTATTGCCTATATTGCCAAAAAATCATTTAACACCGCCGAAAACTACCCAGTCACTTTGGCCATAACCGTTTTCCTCCTACCAGTCTTTTATCTTTTTTCCCGAATCTACTATGAAAAAACCAAACCCGACGAGCATTTCTTCAACCTTTTCACCAAAAACCTATTTTTAATTCTATTACTTCTCATCGCCATTGCTTCATTTACCTTTTTTCTTTTCGGCGCATTATCGGTTGCTCAAATCGACACTTTTATTTTTAAAATTTTCAATAAATCATTCATCTATCCAACCATCCTTGTTGGTTTCATCACTTTCTATAAAAATAGAGCTATTCTTATATTTTTTAAAGAATCAAAGAAGAGCAATGTTTTGCAATTGGAAAATAATGGATTTTTATTTTCTAAATTATTTTTTAAAATAATTACTATTTCGTTATTCTTACTGAATATTCTAATTAGACTATGGAAAATTGGAGAAATCAGTTTTTACTATGACGAATTAATTCAAATTTATGCAGCTAAAGGAATATCTGACATTGGGCTACCTTATTTTCCTTCCGGGATTAGCTATTATAGGGGATGGGTCTCAAGTTACGTTATATGTTTTACGCAATTTTTAACAAAATCGAATTCAGAACAAGTTCTTCGAATACCCTTTGTATTTATCATGGTTTCAGCAATTTTTTTATTGTTTATATTCACAAAAAAGTATCTAAACAAAAAAATAGCTTTTATTTTTTTGATAATCATCAGCTTAAACACTCAAAATATTATTATTTCTCAACAACTTAGATTTTATGGTTTATTAATACTTTTTTTATCACTAGCTATGTTAATTTTAAATTCAAAAATTAAGTTTGGGAAAAAGGTTTTTATCACAGCTTTTTTAGCTGGAATATCTATCTACGATTTTCCTCCAATGTTTATAATATATGCTGTTCTGCTTGGTTTAAATTTAATTTGGGGTGAGAAAAGAATTAATATAAAAAAATTATTATATGTTTCCCCAATATTACTTTTAATGGGTTTATATGTTTTGTATAGATTTATTCACTTCCATTTGAAAGATGTCATCTCAGTCTCCTTAATTTCATTTTCAAATTATTATTTAGTTCTTTTTAAACCAATTACACTAATCCTAGCTGCTTTATCAGTCCTAAATTGGAAAAATAGAAAATTATTGCCACTAATAATAGGTTCCTTTGCTTACTTGCTTGGGTTAAGTTTGTTAACAAGTGAACATTTTCCAAAAACACCAAGATATATTACACCAGTTTATCCAATTATATTATTATTAGCGTCAATTGGTGTTTACAATATATACAATTTTTTATCAAGCACAATATTAAAGGGAAAGGAGGTTTTGTCTATTTTAGTTTCTATGTTAATAATAATTGGTATTAATAATTCAACAATAGATTATTTTATTAATAAAGATGGACACTTAAGGTATAAAACTTATTTTACTTGGACAAGGCCGGCCTACAAAATTTGGAAAGAAATCCAAATTCCTAAGAAGGCAATTGTAATATCTAATGTTCCACACATAGCAAAATTTTACACAGAAAGATTAGACTATGCAGTTTTAATTAATCATGATAGAGAATACTCCCGAATAATTGGGGCGAAAAATATTAACAACATAGATTTTCTGCTTGATGAGCATAGATGCATCTATGCTTTTGTGGACTATAAAACCTACAGATGGGAAAGTATTAAACCTATTATTGAATCAAGTAAATTCAGACTAATAAAAGAAGGGAGATACGTTTGGGTGTACAAATCTATTTTTTGTGACTGAAGATTAAAATTGGGAATAATCATAAAACTTATAAGCTGGTTATCCAAGCTAGAAAAATGATATTTTATTGCGGTAGGATAAAGTAACACAATAAACATTTTGTAACTATAAAATATTTATTTATATATAATAAGTTAGAGTTTTTGCAAAATTCTATCTTTAAATTCAAAACTTAATCCCGACAATGCCGATAAAGGTTCAAAATTCCACACTAACTAACTTATAATAGTCATTTGAATAAATAATCTTATAATTTTCTAATTCCAAATTGCCTTTTTTCAAAATTATTGCATACATTTCTTCTGGCCAATTAATTTCCATATTTTTCAGATCTATACATACCTGCCCACAAGGTTTATCACTTCTAATTTTCTTAATTAACGATTTATTTAAAACTAATAATTTCTCCCAATAATTTACGTTTTTTAAATATGCTTTATAACTTCCTGTTGTAACAATTACACTTTTTCTATGAGATAGTATATAGGGTTTAAAGCTGTTAATATTTTTTAAATCAAGAAATATTAAAGATTTTTCAGAGGTATTATTTTTTATCCAGTCACTTATTTCTTGCAAATATATGCAATTAAAATCGTTTGGACTACAATTTAATTTTAAAAAAATGCCATCATAGATATATGGATTTTCGTTTGCCCAACTAGATTCAGTATATAAAAGAAAATTTGATAACAAAGTTATTATAATAAGGAGAAGAGAAAAAATGAACAGAGATGTTTTAACTAATGTGCTTAACTTATAAAAATATTTAGTTAAAAAACTAAGTATTACAGATGAAATAATAAATACATAAAAGTAAGCAAATTTATATTCATGTCTAGGTCCAGGAACGTTTAAAATAATAGAAATAACAGCTAATACAAAGGAGGAAATAGACAAACTAGCTTCTAGTTTATTTAACTTTTCGTTGAATAAAAAAAACAGGGCAATAGGTAGTATCCATATAGTCGGGAAAAGGGTCCACCCAATTCCTACCAAATTGTCTCGAATCTGAGTAAGATTATTTAGAGAAATAGTAGAGTCGTAGCCACTTGAAACACTTCTTAAATACGGGAAACAGAGGAGTAAAGGAACACTTGTTGCTAAAATAAGTTCCCAGGTACTTCTGTTTAGTAATTTTTTCTTATTTAAGCCATCAATTATAAGTTCTGCTGAAATTCTAGAAAATAAAACAATGAAACATGCAATTCCTGCTTGGGGATAAACTAATAAAATAAAAAAGATAGTTACAAATATCAATAAGAATTTGATATAACTATACTTTTTCCAAGATACTAAAATCAAATAAGTATAAATTAGAAATAAGGCTATTCCAATTGGCATACCATTAAAATTTAAAAATTTACCTAGAACATTCCCCCCATGTGCGTCCAAATTAATATCAAATAACTTTTTTACTGGATACAATAAACTAGTGTCCGGTTTCATATAATTATGTAAAACATTTTTTGTTTTTAATATTAAAAATTTTAAGTAACCAATTGGATTTAACATTGAAAACGGTAACAAAGTAAATATTAATGATAAAAAACAGTTATTAGATATTTTTCTTAAAATTAAATAAATTACAGTCAGAGTTAAAAATAAAGCAAATGCATTAAAAAGTAACGAAGCTTCGAATGGAGTTATTTTAAATTTTAATACAATATCCGCAAGCAAGTTGTGCCAAAACCAATAAGTATTTATCTGAGAACCTACTATATAAGGGTTACTAATTTTTTTTCCCAAGATCAATTCATAAACAAGCACAGTATGATGTTCACCGTGGTGACTTTGAGTTATACGAGTAGAACGTCCTCCTATTTGATACACTAATAAAAAAGCTAAAGTTAGAAATACTATAATAACTAAAATTTCCTTTAAATTTCTAAACTCCTTAACTTTCATCTTTAATTGATTCATGATAACATATTTAAGATGTTAAGTTTTAGAAGTAAAGAATTTTATATCAATCATGATCTACGTAAATAATCCAAGGCGGATAGTAGAGCGCTTAAGTAAAAAGGACGCATACCATTATTTACTAAATTTTGAGTATTATCTTAATCTTCTTAAACTGAATATCGGTTTATATAAAAATCTTGATTGGGAAGAAATTAGACAAATTTTTATTATTTCGACTGGACGAACGGGGACTAAGTTTTTAGCTAAATTATTAAACAACTATTCATCCGTTTTCTCTGTGCATGAACCTAGGCCGCATTTTTTACGTCTTGGATATAATTATGCAATTGGCAATTCATCTTTCGAAGAAGCTAGAAAAAAAATAAAGAAATTTAGAATAATTCAATTAAAAAAAATTTCGGTAAATAATCAGACTTTTTATATTGAAGCTAATAACAGATTATTTTCACTGATTCCAGTTTTGAAATCAATATATCCTAATAGTAAATTTATTCATATTATAAGGGATGGCCGGGATATTGTTAGGTCAGGAATGAATCGGAATTGGTATAAAAGTACTGATCATACATTTAGATTACAAGCTGTGGATTTTATTGATGATATTTATAATTCAAAGTGGAATTCGATGAATCGATTTGAAAAAATATGTTGGCTTTGGCAAAAGAAAGATGGAATTATTTATAGAGATCTAAAAAAATCTGAATCGTTTATACAAGTAAAATTTAAAGATATATTTGAAAACGAAAAGTACGTAGGTTTAAGAAAAATAACTAATTTTCTAAATTTGGACTTTAAAAACATTGACTTAAGCTATTTTAATAAAAAAATAAATGCTACTTCCAAATATAAATTTCCTCACTGGACAGATTGGAATAAAGAACAAATTAACAGATTTTGGGAAATTGCGGGTAATCATATGAAAAAACTAAAATATGAAAATAATTAGTACCTCAGTAACTCATCTTTTGACCAATACCAATTAAAAAATGCGGGTTAATTTTTATTATATCGTATATGGCTAAAATCGGCTATTGTTTTTACTGCTTAGTTTATAAATCGATATAATGTAACTGGTAGTGAACACTAGAGTCGTGTTTTGTTTGGATGCTTTTCTGCAACAAGAAAAAAGTGTTTTCTATTTAGAGATATATGTTCTTTTTGTATTACCCTAAAACCAATTTCTTTAATATCTTTAATAAATTTGTTTTTTGGATATCCCATTTTCCCTAGTTCCCACTTATGCTCTTTGCTTCCATATTTGATATCGAGAAAAGAATTTGGAATTCTTACCCCTAGATTGAAAAGTTTATCTAAAGGCCAAATTCCAACATATAAAAAGAAGCTTAAATATTGACATGAAAAGGGAACAGAAATTATTATATATTTCTTTGTAACGCGATAGAACTCATTTAAGGCCCTTAGTGATTCGGAATAAGGAAGATGCTCTAATACTTCAAAGCAACAAATTATGTCAAAAGTATTACTCTTGAAAGGTAATTTTCTTGCATCTGCTGTATAATCGGGATTTTTGCTTTCATCTATATCTATTGTAGTTATATTAATTCCTGTATTTTTTAAATAATTTGAAAATACCCCAGTACCTTTTCCTACTTCTAGGACTTTACTTCCGTTGATTTTTTTAAAATTAAAAAAAAGTTGTAATTGTTTATAATAAGAACAAAATCTAAATAAATCTTCGTAAAGAAAGTTTTGTAGTTTTGTCATATTTTTACTAATATTTTTAAAATCTTTTTAAAAATTAATACTTCATCTCTCTTAAAGGTCTTAAAAAATACATTTAACGCAAACAGTAAGATATAGAATAGCAAAAATTCGATTAAAAGTTTAATATTAGAATTTATACCAAAATTAATCAGTGAAAGTGAAAGTCCAATTAATATCGCATATATTGTTTGTACAATTTGAGCATTATTTACTAAACTAGTATGTAAGAACTTTGTCCCAAAATATATGTAAGATAAGCTTAAGGTAGTGTAAGAAATACTAGTTGCGAGTGCTGAACCAATGATACCCAACTTAGCTGTAAGAATTACATTTAGAACTATATCAACAAAAGCTGATAATACTGTGCAATAAAATATAATTTTTGTGGAGTCTCTTGATTTTAAACTTTCATTATATACACCATTCAAAATGAAAAAAGAGAAGCCAATTGTGAGTATTCTTAAAGGCCATATACCTTGTGAATATTCTGTAGAAAAAAAGGACAAAATCCTGCCTGGATATTTTATCAATATAAACACAATAGGCGCCGACAGTAACAGTATCCATTTATTTAATATTAATGTTATTCTGGTTAAAACCTTCTTATTTAAGTTTAAAAGTTTTGAAGCAATTGGTAAATAAATATATCCAAAAAATATGGAGGGAAACAATAAAAGTTTAGTTATTTTAAAAGTTATATTGTAAATGCCTACTTGCTTAGAACTTAAGAAATAACCAATAGCAATGTTGTCAAATCTATTGATTAATAATGAACCTGTGCCCGCAAATAATAAAGGAACCGCGTATTTTAATAATTGCCTACTATAAAAGTTTTTTGTGTCAAAAATAGCCCTACCAATAACATTTGTCTTTTTATACAGCAATATAACTGCTAGTAAACTGCTTAATAAATATGACACTCCCCAGATTAGAACTATAAAAAAAGCTTTGTTCATTCCTAGTAATATTGAAATTAAGATAAATGAAATTAAAAGCATCCATTGAATACCTTCTATTAAAAATTTGTATTTAGGGTTTTTATATCCTCTGAAAATCCCAATAATTATTTGTTGTAAGCAAAAAAAAGGTAGGAATATAATAAAAACGAAAAATATGTTTGGGATATGAAGTTTTTGTAAAAAGATTGGCAGACTAGTTTTAAAAAAATATATAATTATAATTGAAACCAAATTAGTAATAGAAGTTAATAAAAAAATTGATTTGATGATTGAAATGTGTTCATCCTTAGGTTTATTTGAAATAAATTTCGTTGCTGCTGTAGGCATTGCCATAATTGAAATACGAGAAAAAAATAAAAAATAAGTTAAAGTTAAAGAAATTTCTCCGTAATCATACACTGATAAATTCTTAGCTAGTAGAAAGTGTACAAAAGAATCTGAAAAAGTAACAAATATAGTTCCGAGCAAAACTACTAAACCTCCCTTTAAAATACTTGATAAAGCCGGTATTATAGTTTTAGAGATATCTTCAGTCATATTTTAATAATTTTTTTATATTTAAGTTTTATTAATTAACTTTGAATAAGGAATTTATGCATTTGTTTTGATACTTTTTCTAGTGAATATCTAGAGTGTACTTTCTTTAAAGCATTCATTTGAATTTTAGCTCTTAATTTTTGGTCATTTTTTAATAGGGTAATAAGATCTAATAGTTTACTAATATTACCTTTTTTAAAGAGTAATCCGTCCTCCCCATCTGTAATAATTTCTTTTGGACCTATACAATCACTTGCAATCACTGGCAGTCTTGCGGCCATTGCTTCGATAATTACAATACCAAATAACTCTTCCCATCCGCTTTTTATCCTTCTTGACGGCAAAACTAAACAATGACATTTATTATAAATTTTGTTTAACTTATCTCTGTCTTCTACAAAGCCTAATAATTTTATATTTTTTAAACCGCTTTTTTTAACGTTTTCTTCATAATTCCCTTTACCAACGAGCCAAAAATCACAGTCATTTAATTCTTTTGCGGCTTTAATCAGTAAATCAATTCCTTTTTTATATTGAATTTTACCAACAAATAAAATCGTAAACTTATTATTTTTCTCGATTTTAGGATTATCGTAAAACACAGAAGTATCTACACAGTGAGGAATTAAAGAGGTTTCATCTGAAATCTTTTTCAGATAATTGTAACTTGGTAAATTAACAGTTCTAATTTTTAAATTTTTTAAAAAACATAACCATATTTTCTTTAAGACAGGCTTTAAGGGACCCAACTCTATTGGGTATTTGTTTTCATTCCAATTAGGATGTGAGGTTTCATAAACCACTTTGTTGTGTTTAAAAATTTTTAATGGAAAATAAAAAATAATTAATGGACTTAAAGGAAATGCTGCAATAATAACATAATCGTTTGTAAAATAAGTATTAAAGATTTTTAATAGACATGTAAAAAATAAAAATGGGTTTTCTTTCAGTTTATTTAAACGAATAAAATTAACATTTTCAGCAATGTATTTATGAGGTAAGTATCTGGATTGATTATAAGCTTCACAAATTATTGTTATTTTTAAATCTTTCTTCATTTTAAACTATATTTTTTTAATGTAATTTTTAACATATTCATCAGACTTAATTTCAAACTTTTTTAAAATTTTGCTGAGCTTTTTAGGGGAACAATTTAATGATTTATATATTTGTTTTCTTTTTTTTAGCATTTTAGGTATTAAAAAGGGAACTGAAATATAAGCTTTAACTAAATTTATCATTGCTCTAATTTTTTGTTTTAGTGACAGTCCCTTTTTGTTTTTTTTATCCTGTTTTTTAGCAAAAAGGTAGATAAAATAATAAAAATATCTTTTAGTTTGAAAAATAAATTTTCTTAGAATTAAATTGTAGGGATACAACTTGATAGCGACAAGAATACTGTTCCTGGTTGCATAAAAAGTTTTAACAGGCGAAATAACCCCTGCTGTCTGAGAATGTTTGTGGTAAACAATTGATTTAGGTTCATAAACTACATCGCACCCAGCAAGTCTCGTTCGTAAGCCAAGATCGAAGTCTTCTGTATAAGCGAAAAAATCTTCATCAAAAAATCCAACTTTCTCTAACACCCGACGCTTTATAAGAAAAGAGGCCCCACAAGGGGCCAACACAGGCTCTGACTTATTTAATTTTTCTGGACTTAACCCAGTTCCTTTATGTGTATTACTTAAGCTTTTGGCAGAAAACATTCCAATAGTTTGAATTACCGGCGGATTAGAATATAAAATTTTGGGAGTTACAATGCCAATTTTTTTCTCAGCTGAAGCTCTCTTTACAAGATATTTTAACCAGTTATCATAGGCGCGTGTATCATTATTTAAACAAACTAAATACTTTACGTTAGTGTCTTCAAAAGCTTTTTTAAACCCAATATTATTTCCTATTGCAAAACCACTATTGTAACCAACATCAATTATTTTAACTTCGGGAAAGTTTTCTTTCACATAGCCAATACTCCCATCTGTCGAACCATTATCAACTAATATGATTTCAAAATAAGAATATGTTTGTTTTCTTAAAGAGGACAAACATTCGTTTAAATGTTTTTTTCCATTCCAATTAACAATAATAACCGCTACTTTTTGATTTTTATTCATTAACAAGTTTTTATTAAGTTATAAATTATTTGAAATGGCACTCCAACAATTTTTTGTATCCGGAATAAATTCTTCTTCCAGCGGTTGTCATACCTAATACCCTGAAAGTGTTCCCTATTTTCTTTTCGTGCAATTCTATTGCCTCCAAAGTTGTGATAATTTTTAAGATTTTGAATTTTTTTTACATAATCTTTTGGTATTTCTATGTTAATAAGTCTTTCTATTCTATCTATTTCTTTATTTGGATTTTCACATAGATTTTTGTAGCTAATTAGTAATGTATTGGGTTTATATTTTCTTATATAAAGGTATAGTAAGGTATTCATTATCATCCATTTAAATAGAGCCACATAATAATTTTTCCCCTTGCTTTGAGTTTTCGTGGAAAAAGAATAAGCAGTAGCCCTAGGGTCTCTAATTATAATAATATTGTAAAAACTTTCGTCATAATCATTGTGCAATTCGATTAATCGACCTATTTCCTTTGAAGAATCTACAATTAATTCAACATTTTTATTATGGTCCTTAATTAATTTAATCAGATCTTTATTGTTTGACGTATTTTCAAATTCTATTTTGCCAGTAAAGGGATTCAGTAAATTGAAAATTATCTTTTGGTAATCTTTAAGGTTCATATGATTAACGATTTTAACTTTTTTCTTACTGACGTTTTCCCAAAAATCACAGTCCTTTATATTCTTACCACAAGCACATTTTGTTTTCTTATGGAAGGTATAAAATTTATAAACCTCCCCAACACTAAAGGTTTTAGGATTTGAAGAAATAATTAAATCTAAAAGTGTTGAACCACTTCTGCCAATACCTGAAATGTATAAGTATTTCATAATAAAGAAAGATAATCGTTAGCAATCTTCTCAAGTGAAAAATTATTTACTTTCTTCAAGTTATTTTTTGAAAGTTTCTTTTGTATTTTTTTATTGTTATAGACTTTTAATATTGCCTTGGAAAGTACATTTGATGATTTCGATTTTACCAGTAAGGCATTGACCTCACTTTCTAATATATCTACTTGACCGCCGTTATTTGTTGCCACGATAGGAAGGCCAACTTGCATTGCCTCTTGCAATACTATACCAAAACCCTCATGTAGAGATGACAAAACATATAAATTAGAATTATCTAGATATTGAAACTTCTTTTCTTCGGAAACAAAACCGCGGAAATGAACTCTATTTTTTACCCCAATTTTTTCAGCTAGTTTTTGGAGTGGTTCTAATAATGGTCCGTCGCCGAGTAAGTTTAACTCTATTTCTTCAGGTAAGTCTCTCATTGCCTTTATTAGATACTTAAAGCCCTTTCTTTCCACCATTCGGCCGATTGAAATCAAGTAAAACTTGTCTTTGTTTAATCCCAATTTTTCCCGCGAGACCTTTTTAAATTTAACTTTTTCGTAGGGTAGCGGAATTATATTAATATTTTTTTTAGGAGAAAAATATTTGATTGTATTATTTTTAGTGTTGCTTGACTGACAAGCAACTATATCAGAATTATTAATAATAAAGCGGACAATTAGTCGCCAGTACCAATGACGGTGCGGCGACCTTTTTTTACTTGGGTCATAAATATCTCCGCCGTGTAAAGAAAGAATATTCTTAATTTTAAATAATTTACTGATAACCAAACCAACCGGACCGGTAGGGATAGCAAATTGAGTGTTTATAAATTTATATTTATTTTTTAAACATAATTTAATAGATTTTAAAATTGCGAAAAAATCATAAGTGAACATTGACAAAAAAGTAGCGGTAGCTCTGTCTTTTCTAAAAAAAGTATGAACACGATAAATATTTATTCCGTCAATATCCTCCTTTTTCTTTAGGTCTTTATAGTGTGAAGTAACATAGTCTACCTTATAGCCAAGTTTAATAAAGCCCTTGGCTAATTTATAAGAAGCAACTCCACCACCCCCACCAACAGGAGGGAATTCGTAGTTAAGCATTAAGATACGTTTCATGTTTATATTTTACAATATTCCCGATACCAGTTAACAAATTCTTTTACCCCTCGGTTTAAATTTATTTTTGGCTGATAATCTAATAGTTTTTTTGCTTTGGTGATATCGGCATTTGTAACCAAAACGTCGCCCGCTTGAAGGGGCAGAAAATTCTTTTTTGCCTCTTTGCCGATTTCATTTTCAATAGTTTCGATAAAATCCATTAGTTTTATCGGTCTGGAATTACCGAGATTGATTATTTCATAGTTCAATTCGCTGACTTTATCTAATGCGGACAAAACACCGTCAACAATATCGTCAATATAAGTAAAGTCCCGCTTCATCTTGCTGTGATTAAAGACTTTAATCGGCTGATTATTTAAAATTGCTTTGGTAAAAAGGAAATAAGCCATGTCCGG
>CAYZYK010000017.1:0-13911 GCA_964482615.1 uncultured Candidatus Saccharibacteria bacterium | reverse complement strand
ATATTCTAGATTATTTTTTCTTAATCTTTATTGCTTTACCTTCAGTTAAAGCTTCGCTTACTTTTTTTCTAGCTGAGGTTAAAATTCTTTGGAGCGTGCTTTGCGAAATATTCATTTTTTTTGCTGCTTTTTTTTGGTCTTGATTCTTTAAATCACAAAGGCGTAAAGCTTCAAGCTCATCTCTTTCTAGGCTAATTTCTTCTAAAGAAGCAAGAGGAACAGCTCTTGGTTTGAAATAGGTAACATTAGGATCAAATATTATTTTTCTTGGTTTTCTCGGTCTAACCATTTAAGTTGAAATTAATTTTACTTCTTTTGCTTTGTATTTTTCTTCAATCCATAATTTTACTATCTCATAGCTTGCAAAAAAGAGCGGGGCATAAAATAGATTTCCCAACAAAGTGTTCTTAAAGAAGGGAATAGCTGCTATGTAACATTGGATTAGACCAAATAATGTTTTTGGGTACCAGGGTGTTAAAACCCAAACAGCAAAATTAGTTATGAGAAAGAATAAAATAGCGCTTAAAATGGCACCCCCACCTATTGTGTACCATTTTTTATGTTTTTTTAACCAAAATCCCAAAAAAACCATTATCAAGAAACTGCCATAAACAGATAACATTAAAAAGGTATTATATGAGCCAATAAAAACATCGCTTATCATCATAGCCAAAACAGGTAAAAATAAAGCTTTCTTTTTGGAGAGATAAACTCCCCCAAACAAAGCAATTGCCGAAATAGGAACAAAATTAGGAGGGTGAGGTAAAAGTCTTAATCCAGCCCCTATTGCAATAAAAAAGAGAATAATAATAAATTCAATTATTTGTTTTTTGTTAATCATGTTTAAAAAATAGATTCTTGAAATTTAAATTCTATTTTATCTCCTGGATTTATTTCCTTTTTGTCAACAGAAACCATTGGTGTCTCATCGTTCACATAATATATCCAATATTTATTATCCTCTCCATTTTCTTTCTCTCCAATTGCCTCAACCAAAACTCTCATATTATAGGTTTTAGTTTGAAGATTTAATCCTGATTGTTGTGTTTTTTCTTTTAAAAAATCAAGGACAGTTTTACCTTCTTTAATTTCCAATTCAAACTGTTTAACCTCTCCTTTCCCAAAATTAATATTTAAGATCGTTTTCTCTTGGGGGGAGATAATTTCCCCTGATTGAATGGTCTCTTCAACTGTCTGTTGCAAGTTTGCTGTGTAAACAGCTATAGCTATTCCAATAACAAACGCTATTGCAATTAGAATTTTAAGATTTTTATCTATTTTCATCCTCTTTCCAGTTTAGCATTTTTTTTGTTAAAATCCAACTAAAATATCCTATTCAATTAATTTGAGGGAATTTGTTGAACTTGTTGCTTTAGAATTTCAATTAATTGTTCCAGTACTTCTATAGTTTTCAATAATGTTTCTTTTTTATTATCTTCTAACTCTTTAACAGCGGGCTCTTGTTTTGGTTTCTGGGACTGTTTTTTTGAGGTCGGTTTCTCTTCTGGTTTCTCTTCTGGTTTTTCTTCCATTAAAGCGAAATAAGAAAAATAATGACCGGTTTTGGCTGTAGCAAACCCATAACGACTATTGAATTTTGTTTCCAAGGGTTTCCATTGAGAGCTTTCTTTATCCAAACCATAGATAGAAAAAGAAGGGTTGCTTGCCCCCATAGAGATATCTTTAATATTATTGAACTGAACAATCATTTCTTCTTTGAAAGAATTTAACAATGAATTATTTACAAGTGCCCGAAACTGAACTATTAAGTCTTTTACTATCTGTTTTCCTTTGGGTAAAGGATGAGATTCAATTATTTGTTCTTTATCTTTTGGAGTGACGGTTACAGTTGCGATTTGAGGAATAGATTTTTGAGGAAAATCTGCCTGAAACCAAATCCCTGAATTGAAAATTTGTTTTATTCTCACGTTTCTTGTAGGACGAACATATCCCACTCCTTCTTTATAAATCCTAGGAGAATCTCCTCCTTGTGGAAAAACAGAACAAACATCTTCAAAAGAAACGTTAGGTAAAGAAGTTCCAAATTCTCCCCAGGCAAATCCTAATAAGTCCTTATCTTCTATTGAATAACCGTCTATTCCCGTACTAGCATATAACCAATCTCCTCCTTGTTTTCTGTAAAGAAAATTCCAGTATTTTGAAGAACAAAAACAATTACTTTCTGGACATCCAGTATTATTTATTTTACATATAGCATGACCTAATACTCCCCCATAATCTTTATAAACGAAATTAAAACCAGATCCATTTGTAACCTGATAAGCCGTGCTTCCATTTGAAACATCAACGCACTTTTGGGAGACTTGACCATCTGACCCCTTAATCACCACCCCCACCTTAGCAGCCATTACTGTTTGAGATGAGAATAAGGTTATAAAGATGAAAATAAGTAAAATGATCTTTATTTTCTTGTTCATAAATCAAAAAATCTCACTTCAAGTGAGAGAATATAACCCAACAAAAAAATTGGGCTAACCCCTCTCTTTGCTCGAAGAGAATTAGGTTAATTTTAATACTCTAATATCTAGAGTTGGATGGTATTCTGACTTACTAACTTTCTTGATAGAAAATTAGATTACAGTTGCGGCACAGCGTAGGATTTATCACCTACTTTCCCATCCTTTTTTAAGAACATTAGGTAATTTTATCTGAAACATGGTTCTTTGTCAAATAGCAGATAAGATATTATTTGTTTTTTTATAAATATTTTCAATTTCTTTTTTGGCCTTCAAGTCAGTTTCTGTAATGGGGGTTAAGTTAGAAACAGCTTCAAATATTTTTTTATCATAAGATATTTTTCCCAGGAATCTTCCCTTCGCCCAGTTTCTCATTTTATCTGCAAGCTGGTTATTAATATCATATTTGTTTATTACCATACCCCAGATAATTTTAAAATGATTAACCACCTCAAGAACTCTTTTTAAATCAGAAAAACCAGAAGGAGTAGGTTCTGTAATTAAAATCACAAAGTCAACATCTTGCAAAGAAGCTATAACCGGACAACCAGTTCCAGGAGAAGAATCAATGATTACTTTATCATATATAGAATTCTCTGTTCTTCTTTTAAGTTCTGCAACAACCTTGCCTGATCCGGTTTCTCCGGGATAAAGATGACCCGAAAAAAGAGTAAAATCATATTTGGTTTTCTTGCTCCTTATTTCTCCATTTTTAACTTGTTTCATTTTAATTACACCAGCTGGACAAAAAATCTCACAAGCCCCACAACCCTCACATAAAAAAGGATTCAATTTTAGCTTTCCTCCTTTTGTTTCTAATGCTCCAAATCTACATTTTTTTGCGTATTTTAAAGGATTTCCTTTTAGTTTAGCATTGTTAATTTCTGGTTTTTCAGAAACACTTATTTTCTCTTTTTTATCCCAATTTCCAACCTCTCCTAACCAAATAGCTAAATTGGGGGCATCAACATCACAATCAATAGCCACAATCTTGTTTTCTTTTGAAAAAAGTATACCCAAAGCAGAACTAAGCATGCTTTTACCCACCCCTCCTTTTCCCGAAGCTATTGCTATTTTTAATTTTTTCTTCTCTTTCTTTTTCATTCTCAGAAAATTTTGATCAATAACATTAAAAATATTCCTAAAAGAAAAACAGCAAAATGAATTATTGATTTTTTAACACTCACTTTGTGTTTAATTTCGGGTATTAAATCAGAAGCTGCAATGTAAATGAAGTTTCCTGCAGCTAAGGGCAAAAGAAAAACAATCGAGTCGCCTATTTTTTCTGATAACAAGAAACCGAACACTCCCCCAAAGACCACAGTAATAGCAGATAAAAAGTTTAAAAACAGGGCTTTTTTTCTTTTAAAACCACCATAAACTAAGACACCAAAATCACCAATCTCTTGGGGAATTTCATGTAAAGCAATAGCCAAAGCTGTAACTATTCCAACTGGTAAAGCAACAACAAAAGATACAGCTATTACTATCCCGTCTATAAAGTTGTGAACCGAATCTGAAACCAGAATTAAATAAGAAAAAGGCATTATCTTAGGATGAGATTTAGCATGATGATGATGCCAACTTATAAATTGTTCTAAAACAAAAAATAAACAGAAACCTAAAATTAAAAATAAAAATAATTTTAAAAGTTGAGCTTCCCCCACTCCTACTTCAGCTATAGCCTCGGGAAGTAAATGAAAAAAAGCTCCTCCCAATAAAGCTCCAGCAGAGAAAGCCACCAAGAACAAAAGAATCTTATTAAGCAACTTATCGTTTAAAAACAAAAACAAAGCTCCCAAGAAAGCAATAAAACTTATTAAAAGAGTACTTATTAGAATATAAAATAAGGGGGTCATTTTTACTTAAATTTTTTAAGAATTTTGAAATCTTCTTTAAGATTTTTCTTCATATTCGGATTATAAACAGCAACAGCAGGATGATAAAGTGGAATAATTTTGATATTTCCAAAAGTTGTTTTTGGTTCGAATATTTTTTTTCGAACTTTACTGATTCCCTCAACTTCATCTTCAAATCCATATTTTTTGAGAATAAAACGAGTAGCAAAGTTTCCCAAAGGACAGATTATTTCAGGCTTTATTGTTTTAATTTGTCTCTCAAGATAAGGAGTACAAGCTTCAATTTCTTCTTTTCTGGGATTACGATTATTTGGTGGTCTGTCTTTTAAAATGTTTGTGATATAGACTTCTTTTCTTTCAATACTGATAGAATCTAAAAGCTCATCTAAAACATAACCTGCTCTACCACAGAAAGGACGTCCTGTTTTAGCTTCCTGTAATCCCGGCGCCTCTCCTATAAACACTATTTTAGCTTTATGGTTCCCTTCTCCAATAACAGGATAATAATTATTTTTTCTTCTTTCTTTTCCCAAAAGACATTTCTTGCAGTTTATAACCTCTTTTTTAATTTTTTTTAATTTTTTTTCTTTTTCCATATTAGCTGAAAGCGAGAAGTTCAGGATAAAAAATCATAACTAATCCTAAAACTAAAAGTAAAATTCCTGAAATTAACTTTACTGTTTTTAAATATTTTTGGGATAAATTGGTCATCTTAAGAGTAAAAAGAGCTACCAAAAAAATTAGAAAATCATCTATCATATAAAAGATAATATATATCAGAAGATAAGAATAATAAGAAAGAAAAGATAGTTGATGAGAAGATAAAATTTTAGTAAAAGCCAGAGGAAAACCAAAAGAACAAACTAACTCAACTAAGTTTACACCAGCAGCAATGGCAGCAACTCCCCCCAAGATAAAAGGTAAAGCCATTTTAGATTCAGAAATATTCTTCAATCTCTCAAAAAGAACTCTTTCAAATCTGGTAAATATGTTTTCTTTGTCTGGCTCTATCTGGCAAAGCTTACAAACTATTCCGTGAAAATATTCTTTAAGTAAGAAGATTGAAAAGAAAACAATTATTATACCAACAATATAGGTTATAAATTTAATTTGTTCCAGAACTAAAAATAAATTCAACCAAGCTGAAATAAACAAAAAATAAACTATTCCTGAAACTAAAATAAAAGTACCCCCTATTAGAAATATTCTTCTACGCAATCCCGTTGCTACTAAAACAGCAAGCAAAAACCCCAAAGCAACCATAGCACAGGGATTGAAACCATCTAATGTTCCAAAAATTATGGCCAAAGTTAGAAGAGACAATTTTGAAATATTAATCTTACCAATAAACGGCAGATTTATTTCTCTTCCTATTTCTGCGGAGCTTACTCCTTGCTTTAAATCTTGCTCTTCACAGTTTTGATTATTTCCTCCTTCAGTTAGATCTGAAATACATTGTTCTATTTTCTCGGCGATTCTTTCATTGAATCCTAAAAAATATCTTTCTCCTAAAAAAGTAATTGGCACCAATCCCCTATCTTCAGAGGAAACATCATATTCTTCATAAAAAATTCTTAATAGTTTATTGTTTTCTTTTTCAAAAGAAGAATATCTTTCAATTTCTAAATTTGGATATTTTTTTTCTAAATCATTTAAAAATTCTTCTTCTTGAGCACAATGAGGACATGTTGGGCTATAAAAGAATTTTAACCCTATCTTTTCTTGTTTCTCTTGAGCAAACAAAGGAAAAGAAACAGTGAAAAGTAAAGTGAAAATAAAAATTGTGAAAATTAATTTCCTCATAATTTATTATCTAAAAGCATTAATCTGGAAGTACACAAAAGGTATTGTTGAAACGATTTATATAGTTAAATAAACCCACAATAGAAATTATTTCCACTAATTCCTGGATGGAATAGTGGCCATATTTTAAATTAGTAAGTTAAGTTTGTCTACTATAATCTTTTTGGGGCGAGGTCCAGTTGCTCTTTCTTTTACCTTCCCTTCTTTGAAGATTATAATGGTGGGTACTCCTTTTATTTCGTACTCTTGGGTCGTTTCTGGATTTTCTCTGACATTTAGTTTTCCCACCTTTGCTTTACCCTCAAACTCTTTTGCTATTTCTTCAATAATTGGGGCTATGGTTTGACAGGGCGGACAACCCTCCATCCAAAAGTCAACTAAAACTAGTTCCTGGCTTTCTTTGACCTCTTCTTTGAAATTATTATCTGTTAATTCTAACATTTTTAGAAATCAAAATTTAATAGGCGACCTTTAGAATATGCTTCAACAAGATTCCTTGAATAAGGAATTTCTTCTCTTATCTTTATCTTAAACCTTTTAGCTGTTTTTTCAATTCTATTTCTATCTCCCAAATCAGATTGATTTAAAATTATTTCTGTTGGGACTTCAAGTTTTTTACACAAATTCAAAATCAATTTTAAATCATATTCTCCCATTGGAGTGGGTTCTGTCACAACTAAAGCTTTATTTGCTCCAAGAAGAGCAGAAATAACGGGACAATGAGTTCCCGCCGCAGTATCAAACAAAACAATATCAAATTTATTATTTTCAGTGAGAAAGAGGGCAAACTCTTTGGTGCTTGTAACCACAGGGCCTGTTTCCTCAAGACCTGCGTTTGACTCTCCTGTAACTAACCAGAGGTTTCTTTTTGGTTTATTCAGATATATTCTTCCGATTTCTTCTTTTTTTGTCCCTATAGCACCTTGAGGACAAACAGTCCAACAGGCACCACACCCTGAACATAAGTTTTTAATAAAAACAGGATATTTACCAGGTGTTTGAAAAATTGCATTTTCTCTACAGGTTTTGACGCACAATCCACATTTTGTACATTTTTCTTTTATCAATTCTGGAAATTCTCCGAGAATCTTTTTTCTCGGTTCCTTCAATTTTTCCCCTAAAATTAAGTAATCGTTGGGACACTCCACATCACAATCACAAAGAATAACCTTTTTCCCCTGTTTTAAAAACTCTCTTGCTTTAAGTACAGCCACTGTAGACTTTCCGGTTCCTCCTTTTCCCCCTGTAATAGCTATTTTATTGGTTTTCTTTTTCATCTTTTTTCAATCCATTCAGAACCCGATTAATGTTTCTGTTCTCAGGGGTTAATTCAACTTCAATACCAAAATTATTAAGATTTTGTTTAGCATTATCTCCAATTTGAGGAGTTAGGGCCTTGTCTGCTCTAATTCCCTTAGCAAATCTTGCTCCGTGAGGTTGTTCTTTAAAGTATGGATTTTCGACTATCTCTTTGGTTAAAATCTGATTATTCTTTATATCAACTACTAGATATTTTTCTGACCCAAATTGAGAACCTATTTTTGTGCCCTTTTCGTCTAAAGGAATAATTGATCTTTTGCCTCTTTTCTCGGGCCCAAGTTTCTCAAATCCTTGCAGAGTTCCTATTTTTTTACCAAATTTGGGCAAAACAGCTCTTCTTTGAACTTCATAAGCTTCAACTGAAATTGTTACTTCTTTTAGTTTGGGAATATTTTTTAATAATCTTTCCTCTAAGGTTTCTGTTAGTTTTTGAACTTCATCCATTTTAAGTTTAGGTGGAAGTTTAACTTTAAGATCAGCTGAAATAAAAACTCCTATCTTGCGGGTTCTTAATTTTGATATCTCCATTTTGTGTGCTTCACAAATTTTTATTATTCTTTTTTCTGTTTCTTTGTCAGCAACATCTAATAAAGAGTCAGTAATCTCTCTTCCTACTCCGTAAGCCTCAAAAAGAATGTATGCTCCAATAAAAATAGCGACTATGGCGTCAGCCAGATTAAAGTAACGAACCAAAAGCAATCCCACCAAAACACCAATTGAGCTTATAGCATCAGCTCTTGAATGTTCAGCGTCAGCTACTAAAGCTAAACTATTATCTTTTTCACCATAATGAAATTTTAATCTAGCTAAAATTTCTGTGATTAAAATAGAAAGAATAACAATTATTATTGCTCCCAAAGTAAGAGTTACTAACTCTTCCCCAAAAAACCTCTGAACCGCCTCATATAAGATCCAAATACCAGAAATAGCAAGCAAAAGAGCAACAAAAAAACCAGCCAGACTTTCTGCTTTCCAGTGCCCATAAGGGTGTTTCTCATCTACTGGCTTTTTGGCTGCTTTCAAACCCAAAAAGGTAACAAAAGAAGAAAAAACATCTAATCCTGAATGAACTCCATCTGCCATTAAAGCCATACTGCCAGCAAGCATACCAAAAATCACCTTGGAAATCCCAAGACCAAGGTTAACAAAGGTGCTTATTAAAGAAACAGATTGTGCGTTCATTTTAAATTATATTTTATCTTCTTGCTTAACGACTTCTTCTTGTCCTGCCACGACCACCTCGACCCATACCAAAGTGACCAGGAACAGAGGGTGTTTTAACCTTATTTAACTCTCCTTCTTTCCACATTCTAAAAATATCAATACAAGAATTACCCGTGGGAGCTAAAAATATCTGGATTCCGGCCATATTTAAAACACCAAAAGCGTTAGGGCCAATATTCCCCGTAATTAATATTTTAACATCTTTATTTACAATCTCTTGGGCAGCTGCAATACCCGCACCGCCCCTTGCTCCTATAGCTGGATTAGAAAAGGAATCTTCAAGTTCTCCTTTTTTGTTTAATAAAAGAAAAAATTGAGCTCTTCCAAAACGAGGATCAATTGGAGAATTTAAATTCTCCCCCGTTGAAGTAATACAAATTTTCATAATAATATTTTAGTTTAAGAGGGTGGAGGTTGGTCTCTTCCAGGAGTAGTTTGTTTTTCTCTGGTCATAGGGCTTCCACATTTGGGACATTTTTCTTGATAACAAGGAACGCCCCTTTTATGTATAATCTTATTTCCACAATCAGGATTTGTGCAAACACAACGACCGTTTGGGCCCATACCAAAACCTGCAGGCTGTCTACCCCTACCACGTCCTTGGTTTGAACTACGATCCATTCTTGGGTCTTGTCCAAAAGGACCTGTTCTGTTTCCTTGAGGGGACATAATGAGTTTCAGTTTATTAATTTTTTTTGACCTTTAATGAAGAGTTTTTATTTCTTTTTTCCAACACTCTCAATTCTCTTCTCTATATTTTTTATCTGGTTTTTCAAAGCGTTAATCTCTTGAGATATTATTTCTTTTTCTTGGGTTAAAACTTCTTTTTCTTGTTCTGGAGTTGGAGAATAACTATATCCTCCCCAAGAAGGCATACCAACTTGGGCTCTGTGCCAACCGGGAAGTCCTGTTGTTCTATACCAATTTCTGCAACCTCTTCTCCCGCCTCTTCTAAAATCAGGATTGGCATAACCAGAAGAACAATAACCCAAACCTCTTCCTGTCATAGGTCCTTGGCCCGTAGGGCCCGTTCCATCACCAAATGGCATAATTTTAATATTTAAAGTTATAATTTATTTTAACACAACACCGACCTTTTACTAACCTATATTATTAATATATACCCATAACTATAGCTTGTCAAGACAAAAAACCCACAAATAAATTGTGAGTTAAAACTTGTGCGTTTATACGACGAAGTTAGAACCTTTTTTGTGGAAAACTCCGACACAGAATTTTAGTTGTCCCGCTCCGCAAAGCGGGGCGGGACAGAAATATAATTGATTTTTTTCACTGAAAAAGAGATAATAGAATAATATATTGTTATTATGTTGATATGAATAATATAGATAAAAAATTAAATAATTTAAGAAATAAAATAGATACTATAGATCGTAAATTGGTGAAATCAATTTCGAATAGATTTAAGATTGCTTATAAAATAAAAATTCTAAAAGAAACAGCTGGCTTAAATAGAGAGGATAAAGAAAGAGAAAATAAGATAATAGCAAAAATGGAGGTGTTGGGCGCGAAATTTAAAATTGATTCTGCTATATTGAAGAGGATTATGTCAGTTCTAATTGATGAAGCGAAAAAACAATAAAATTGTTTATACTAACTTATTGTTTTTGTACCATATCGCAAATTGATCTTTAGCATCTCCCCAATACGCAGTTTCTTTTTCGTAATTTTTTTCCTGTAATTCGCTTAATGTTTCAGTTTCGCCGTCTGGAATATAAAACTTACTATGCCAACGTCCAAGTTTGCCGCTAGATTTATATGCTATTGTACCAGTTCCACCCCCTATAAAAATTTTTGGCTTCCCACCTGGCTCACAATAACCGAAACAATCCTCAATTCGCGCCTTACGATTTTTCTCATTCTTGAATAATTCCAAAAATTTTTCTACACCTATTTGTTTATCGAAATAAGCATTGTATGGTCCAGGTAATCCGCCCAAGGAATCAATATACAATCCAGTATCTGATTTTAGCACTGGTTTTTTAAGTTTATCAGCGGCGTATTTTACTGTGAAGGCAACTACTTCTGCGCAAGTTTTCGCTTGAATTTCAACAAGTTCAAAATCTGGATTCATGATTTCAATATCTATTCCGTATTTGTCACCAAAAATTTTTTGCGCCTCCTCAATCTTGTGTGGATTTGTAGTTAGGTATGTTAGTTTTTTCATTGTTTATTATTTTAATTTTAATATCGCCTGTTTTGCTAAATTTATCGAATCACGATCGTATTTGTCATTCTTTATTATATAACAATTTTTATTATGCTGTTCGCAATATTGTTTAATGCCAAGCAAACCTCTATTATCGTCGTCTTGTAAAATTTTTGCGAAATCATCATCTAGTATTATTTTTTTAGTTCTCATTTCGTATCCAGATTTCATAATAATAAATGGCTTTTCAAATAGTAAAATTTTTATTTTGTCTTCTCTAAAGTGATTACAAATATATTTAATGCCATTAATATCTCTATTGCCGACAACAAATAAATACTTTGGCCTTTTGTCTGCGATAATTCGTTTCAATCCATCCATTACGATGATGTTGGAGTAATCTTGTCCAAGTTCTTTTTCTTTTAAACGATTCCATTCATTGAAATTATCAATACCACTACTCAAAAATTTTTTTCTGATTATTGGTCCAGTATCTGCCAAAATAGCATCGAATCCGTTTAATAGCTCATTGGCCGTATAAGTTTTTCCCGAACCATGATAACCGGTAAAAAAGATTAATTTCACTTTATTGTTTTTATAATTTTGTATTTATTGTTATAAATATCTGTTACATAAGTTTTCATATTAAGTTCTGAAAATATTCTCTGTGCCCTTTCTGCATTTTTAGAAATAATAAAAAATCCAGGGCCCACAGATGACAAAGAAATAAATATAATCTCTGGGTCGTTTTTAAGCGGTCGTAATTTTTCTGCAATTCCCAAAATTTCGGGACAAACAAAAGAACAATTTTTAATACTTCCCATATCCCAGCGATAATCAAAAATTAAATCTTTACATGGTTTATAATTTTTATGTATTATTCCCGGGATTGCTTCATTGATGAGTCTGTACGCAATTTTACCAGCGAAATTATAGCCAGTTTTTTTGAATCCGTCCATATTCTTTATCTCTCTATTCATTAACTCATTGGAGTCTGGATAGGAAAATTGTTCTGGTACTCCAATAATAACCTTAAAATCTGATGGTAGATTTGCTCGGAATATAGGCGTGGCTTTTCCTGTATTTATAATTAATCCGCCATTATAATGTCCGCAAATTCCAGACCCACCTACCGACTGGACTTGAATTAAATGATTATCGTCTCCGTCAATTTCTTCGCCATGGTTGCTTATTATAAAATGTATTAAATCTAATGATTTGATTGGTTTGCCGAATAATTCGTTGATAGCCGCCGCAACGCCTTGAATAACTGAACTACTCGAACCAAGCCCGCAATGTTTTAATTCTAAATCGTTTTTAATGTCTATATTAAATCCGTACTTCGTGTTTAATATTTTTTTCATTAATCGTGCAGAATGCAAGATAAGGGATTTTCTTGACGATGGATTGCTGATAACTACCTTATTATCATGTCGTAATTTTATAGAAATAGTTTTGCAAATATTTACACAAAAGTCGATCTGTCCAGCAGGATAAATATTGTCATTAAAATGTTCAGCAATTTTGCTTGGATCTAGGGACATAGCTTCGAGCCGTGAAGGGTATTTTATGGAAATAAAATTATATTTAGGAGCTGGACTTCCTAAATATTTTTTAAAATCAACAAAGATTGTTCCTGCAAGAAATTTTTTAGAACATGGAATATTATTGTTCATAAACAATTTTTTCTATCGCCAAATTAATTGGATCTATAAAAAACTCGGGGTCATATTCTGTTTGTATCATGCTCACTAGTATAGATAGTTCACTACAGCCAATTATTATTTGTTTACAGCTACGATTTTTCATAGATTGAATAATATTCCTAAAATCTTTTAGAACATTTTTATCTATACGATTTGCAATAACTTTTCTAATTATTAAATTAAGATTTTTAAGTTCTAAATTATCAGGGAATATTAAATTTGGATAATTAAAAATATTATTTGTTGCAGAGAATGGACTACAAATAATGCCCGTATTCTTAGTTTTGATATGAGTTGGAATGATATCGACGATAGAAATAAGTTTGTTTTTGCAAAGGTGGTTAATTCTATCGAAAAAAATATGCGCTGTATTGCATGCAATAAACCCAATATCTATTAAATCCATATTCACAACCAATAATTTCTGTTTTATATAATTAAAACCCATTTCTGCATCATCATTATTGCCGTTTATAAAGTCGGTTGTATTTATAGAAATATGAATTATTGTAGGATAATCGTCATTATTTTTAGCCCCACTTTCAGAGCATTTATCGAGCAATAAATGATGCGCGTGCTGGCTGGCAGTCGGGCCCATTCCACCAATTATTAAGATGGTTTTATTTATTTTCATTTTTAAAAACTTTTTTGGCTAATTTTCCTAACTTTATAGGCATCAATGTGCCATTTCGTTTAACTTTATATTTTGTACCATCAGTAAGATAAAAGTCTCCGTTTTTATATAATTTTTGTATCCATTGTTCAGAGTATTCGTTTTCATTCTCATTACTAAAATTCTTTAAAAAACCATTTAGCGCAGAATTGTTGATATAAATCCACTCTTCTGCTTTCAAATTGGGATCAATCCCTAAAATACGTATTAAATTACCATCATATTCTCTGTTTTTATACGCGTGAACAGTTTCTGGCAACCACCTAGCGGGCTTCGACCTACCTGTAATTTTAAATCTTTTTATTCCGATATCTTCGTAAATTTTAATGTTTTCCGGTCTTATATAATTACTCTTCAAAAATTCATATGGATATAATATTTTCCGTAAATTACACGTCGTTAGAAATTTTTTATCTTTTCCGGTCTTTGTGGCCCCCAATGCTTCATAATGGGCTTGACGATTGGCGCAGTTTCTCAAACAACCCTCATTAAGCATAAGTTCGATTTCTGCTCCAACGCGTTCCGAATGTTTAGTTATTTTTTCCAAATTTTTCCAATTACGATTTTGGTCATACTGCAAAACAATTCTACTTGGGCTTACATCCATAAAGTTATCATATTGTTCTGTGTTCGAAACATCTGCTATGGTTGAAATATAAATTTTTATCAATTTATATTT
>CAYZYK010000016.1:0-15814 GCA_964482615.1 uncultured Candidatus Saccharibacteria bacterium | reverse complement strand
TCCCTACGGAAAATCCGGGCGATGTTATGATGATGCTTAATTTTATCCGTCTTCCTTTAATGTTTATCAGCGGTATTTTTATTCCGATAGAAACCCTGCCCTCTTGGGGTAAGATGGTGTCTTTTTTGTCGCCTTTAACCTACGCAAACGATTTGTTTAGATTTGGAATAATAGGAAAAGCTCAGTTGAATTTAGTTTCTAATTTTATAATTTTGTTAATTTTTACCGGAGCATTTCTTTTTATCGGCATTTGGCTGGATAAAAAATTTCGTCAATAAATTCCTATCATGAACAAAGAAACATCCAAACTAATAAAAATTTTGTGTATTTTAAGCTTTATTGTAATCGCCATCACTTCTGTTCCTTTGCTGGTTAGTTACCTGAAAGGAGCTACTCCAAAATATTCTTTTATCGTAGATTTGCATGTTTGGGCGGGAGTGGTTTTTATTGTTTTTGCGGTTTTGAGAATAATAAGAACCAAACTTAAAAATAATGATTAATTTTAAAAAAAATATGAGCAAACAACAAAAACAAAATCCGAAATTTGCTAAATTCCACGGCGTGAATCGGGAAAAAATTCAGTGGAATCCGATGATTGACGAATCAAAATGTATTGGCTGTGGGATGTGCGTTACCACTTGCGGAAGAGGTGTATATAAGTTTGATTACAAGAACAAAAAAGCGAAAGCGGCTAATCCGAATAACTGCATGGTGGCTTGCCAGACCTGCGCCAATTTATGTCCAGTAAAAGCGATTAGTTTTGCCGAAAACGACGCTACCAGAGAAAAAGCCCAAAAGATCGTCAGCAATTTTCAGTTGCTTCCTAAAGTTAAGGAAGAATTGGAGAAGAGAAAAGACGAATTAAATTTTTAATTGTTATGAAAAACAAAATTATTATTCCATTAATTTTAACTATTGTTATTGTTATCGGATTTTTTGCCTTTAATTTTAATAAACAAAATAAAGATCAGGTTTTTACAGGAAAAATACCGGTTCAAGAAAAAATAAAAATCGCGGCCTGTCCAACCTGTTATAAATTAAGCGAAAAGCTGGGTTTGGAAAAATATCAAGTTATTAAGACAAACTCTACTGCCCAAAGCGTCGCTCTTTTGGAAAGCGGACAAGTGGATATGATTCTGGCCGGCCGCACGCTCAAATCAAACGAGCCTAAATTAGATTATCTTTTAATCGAAGAGGGATATTCTTTCTTGAGCAATCAAGAGGCAACAATTTTTATTGACCAATTAAATAATTATAATATTTATACCGACCTAAACGTGGCAGGGCTAAAAGAAAAGTTATCTATTGAAAAAATCCAAATAGTGGATAATGTCTATGAATATTTAGACAGGGGAATAATTATTACCTCCTGGGAAAATACTGATTATAATAAAGCGGAATTTGTCCATCTATTAGAAAGGAATGGGGAAAGGGTAAAATTATCCCGGAGACCAACGATTTATTGTCCGAATATCTGTGGCGAACAAGCCCAAGAATTAGCTTTATATTTAAAGCAATAAAAATTTTGTAATTTGAATTAAATCTATTATAATATCAATAGATATTGATGAATAAACAACATAATTTTATGAAAATAAAAAAAATTATTCTGCCTATCTTAATTTTTGTCTTATTTCTATTGGGAGTAAGCTCTTTAATCGGAATGGGGCAAGCTTCAGCCGTAGAAAAAACCGTTATTTATTTCTTTTGGGGTGATGGTTGTCCCCACTGCGCCGCAGAAAAACCATTTTTGGAAAGAATGGAACAAAAGTATCCTGATTTGGAAGTAAAAAGTTTCGAAGTTTGGCACAACCAAGAAAATGCTAAATTATTCCAAGAAGTTGCCAAGACATACGGCATACAGGCCCGGGGAGTACCAACCACTTTTATTGGCGATTTTAAGCCGATTGTCGGTTATGCCGATTATATGGCAAAAGATGTTGAAAAAAAGATAGTTGATTGTTTGGAAAATGGCTGTATCAATCCCGGAATAAAAGCCGGAATTGAAGAAGGAACGAAGCTAGAATCAATAAATTCTTCAATTGCTCCAGATAAAGAATCTGACAGAGAAGAAGGGGTTAGCTTTCAATCAGAGCAAAACCAAAGTGATATTTGCCTGCACTTATTTTATAAAGAAGACTGCCCACAGTGTTTAAATATAGGAAATTTCCTGCAGAATTTGGAAGAAGAATACAATCTAACTATAAAAAAGCACGATATTGGGCTTGAAGAAGAAAACCATTTATATCAATCATTTAAAGAAAAATATGGACTGGTAACAGCTTCTTATCCAATTATATTTTTGGGCGACAGATATTATATAGGAGAAAAAGCAATCAAAGGTCATGTAGAAAAAGAAATAATTCGGTGCGAAAAAGAAGGTTGCGCTTGCCCGTTAGAAAACATTAAAGGCCTTACTCCTTTTTTACCTCAATCAAAAGACATCACTCCCGAAACGCAGGAAAAACTAAAATTGCCGATTGTAGGCGAGGTTGATATTTCCTCTATGCCGCTTTTCGTGACAACGGCCATTATCGCTTTTGTTGACGGTTTTAATCCTTGCTCTTTGTGGTTAATCGCTTTTCTTCTAGGAATTGTGATTCATTCTGGCTCAAGAAAGAAAATATTTTTAGTTGGTATAACTTTTCTTTTGGTTACCACTATAGTTTACGGCTTATTTATGGTAGGGCTTTTGAATATATTTTTGTATATTGGTTATTTAAGATGGATTCAAGTCGCGGTCGCTTTAATTGCCCTTACTTTTGCCCTTGTAAATATTAAAGACTATTTTTGGTACAAAAAAGGTTTATCTTTTACTATTCCTGATAAATACAAGCCAAAAATATTTAAAGATGTACGAGGCATCATGAAAAAAGATAAATCAACCTGGGCAATGGTTTTTGCCACCGCTGCCATGGCTTTGGGCGTAGTACTGGTGGAGCTTCCTTGTACGGCCGGTTTCCCGGTAATCTGGACTAATATAATTGCTCAACATCATATACAAGGAATATCCTTTGCTTTTCTTTTATTGTTATATCTTTTAATTTATCTTTTGGATGAGTTGATAGTTGTGGGAGCTGCCACTTTAACATTAAAGGCAAGCCGTTTTGAAGAAAAACACGGACGTATCCTGAAGTTAATCGGGGGCATGATTATGCTGGCGCTGGCATTGGTAATGTTTATTAATCCGGATTTGATGAATAGTATAAGCACTTCTTTATTGGTTTTTGTTGTTGCAATCATTGCTTCTCTCTTGATTATGTTTATCCATCGCAAGATCCTGCCTAGGTTTGGAGTTAAGGTTGGCACGGAAGAAAAGTTGCTCACGCCCGAGGCATCAAAAGAAAGTGAAAATAATACTGGTGAACAAAATGATATTATTAATAAAAATGAGGAATAATCTATGACAAATAATAATTTGCCGAATAATTTACTTTATAACCAAGATTATTCTTGGGTACGCATTGAAAATGACACCGCAATACTAGGTGTAATTAAACCTGCTGCAGACAAAGTAAAAGAATTTGTATTCATCAAGTTACCAAAAAAAGAACAGATGCTTAAAAAGGGAGATACTTACGTTTCTTTGGAAGCGCTTAAATGGAGCGGCCACTTATCTTCTCCTTTGTCCGGTGAAATTATCGAAGTGAACGAAAATCTTTTTGACGAACCGGGTATTATTAATCAAGATCCTTACGGTAAAGGTTGGATTGCCAAAATTAAAATATCCGACCAAAGAGAAGTTGAGAAACTGCTTAAGGTCAATGACACCCAAAAATGGGTGGAGTCAGGTATGGTTAAAAATAAATAATAATTAAAATAATTAAAATTATGAATAAAAAATTACTTATCATTAGCTTAATTGTGATCTTATTTCTGGTTGGCGGGATTTGGTTATTAGCTCAAAATGAATCTCCCGACCAAATTGATAATACTGAAAATACTATAGAAAAAGAAGATAACACAGCAGATTCTGCTAATAGTGTAGGAGATAGTTTAAACGAAGAAAGTAATATTGATGCGGGGGAAAATGACTCGTATAAAGTAGTTGTTTATTTCTTTTGGGGTGATGGTTGTCCCCACTGCGCAAAAGAAAAACCTTTTTTAGAAGATTTAGAACAAAAATATTCGGAACTTGAAGTAAAGATGTTTGAAGTATATTATAGCCAAGATAACCAGGATCTATTCAAGAAAGTGGCCCAAGCTTATGGAACCCAGGCCCGAGGAGTTCCAACAACATTTATTGGAGATTTTAACCCGGTTGTTGGATACGGCAGTGATCAAACGACGGGAAAAGAAATTGAAGATATGATAAAGCAATGTATAAAAGATGAATGCATTAATCCAGGCTCTAAACTTGAATAAAAAGACTTAAAATATAATCCAAAATATGACTGAAGAAAAAAATACTTACCAAATTGACGAAAGCTTGGATGTTCGGGGAGAAATTTGCCCATACCCGGATATAAAAACCAGAAAAAAATTAAAGGAAATGTCTTCTGGTCAAATTTTAGAAGTTTTAACCGATTATCCTTTGTCTTTGGAGCGGATACCGCGCAACAGCGAAAAAGAAGGGCATAAAGTTTTGAAGTTAGAAAAAATCGACAACGGACCGGATCATCGCATGATTATCCAGGTCAAATAGGTAATTATGTCTTTGGTTTTTATAACAATCAGTGGTTTGGCAATAGGAATTCTATTTGGCTTTGCTTTGCAACGCGGTCGGTTTTGTATGAATTCCGCCTTTCGTGATCCACTATTGTTTAAGGATTTTACTCTACTCAAAGCGGTGGGACTGGCTATTGCGGTTGAACTGGTTGGGTTTTATGTTTTGAATCTTTTTGGTCTGATTGAATTAAATCCCAAATCATTTTATTTTTTGGCCGTCCCCTTGGGTGCTTATATTTTCGGTATTGGCATGGTGGTGGCTGGGGGTTGCGCCAGCGGTACAGCTTATCGGGTAGCTGAAGGCATGGTTGGCTCCTGGCTGGCTTTAACCGGTTTTGTCGGTGTGGCTTATTTAGCTAAAGATGGGTTTTTGTCTGGTCTAGTCTTAAAAATACAAAACTACAATCTTGGTGCTTTAACCTTATCCTCTGTTAGTGGTTTATCGGAGGTAATTTTTGTAGTTCTTTTCGGTGGTTTGCTTTTTTGGCTTTTATTTCGAAAGAAAGCGGCCAAAGATAAAAATTCTGACACTCAGATTAAATCTGCTGAAATAATAAATAATATCTTTAAAGAAGGCTGGTCGTGGCAAAGAGTGGGGTTGGTTATTGGATTGATAGGAATCTTAGCTTTTATTTTTTCTTCCATTTCTGGTCGAAATTACCCGCTGGGTATTACTATAGGATTTGAAACTATTGTAAAATCAATTATTCATTTAGAAAATTTTTTGACTTGGGAGTCGTTTGAGGTAATTGGTTTGATAGCAGGTGCTTTTATTGGATCCTATTTTGCCAGTGAGTTCAAATTTCGCTTTCCCAAGCCAGAAGTCGCGCTGCAATCATTTATTGGCGGATCCTTAATGGGTTTTGGAGCAATAGTCGCGGACGGCTGCAATATCGGGCATATTTTAAGCGGTATTCCGCAACTGGCCATTTCCAGTATAGTAGCGGGAATATTCATAATCCTGGGAGGATGGACAATGGCTTACTTCTTATTTATAAGAAATAATTAAAATAAAAAAATATGACAATAGGATTTTTAGTCACTCGGCCACCATACACATACCAGGATATTGATACCTTGTATTATTTAAGCAAGGCGGCGATTGCTAAAAAACATCAAGTAAAAATCTTTCTTTACATTGACAGCGTTATTGCTGTAAATAAAGATTTGAATTCGTCAAAAGAAAGAAATTTATATCAAAGAATGAAAGAATTAGCTAACTTGGGCGCGGAAATCAAGATTTGCGGAGTTTGCGTGCAATTCCGCGGCATAAAACGCGATCAGTTGCTGCCCCAGGGAGAACTTGAGGGTCTGCCCGGGTTAGCCGACATGGTTAAAGAGTGCGATAAATTTATTAATATATAAAAATATGGCAAAAAAAGTTTTAATTATTGTTAATAATCCACCATTCGGCACGGTTTTTCCGGCTGAGGCGGTCCGGGCTGGCATTGCGTTTGCCGGTATGGATTTAGATACTTCTTTGGTTTTTAGCGGTAACGGAGTTTTTTCTTTACTTAAAGATCAAAAACCGGAGCTTATTGGTGCCGGAAGCATAAAAGAAGGGTTATCAAATGCGGAAGAATTTGGTTTAAAAATTTTTGCGGACAAGGAAAGTTTAGACGAAAAAAAAGTTACTGAAAGCGAAATAGAAAAGGTAAATATATTGAATGATCAAAAAATAAAAGATTTAATCAGATCAGCTGAAGTTATTATTAATTTTTAATATTATGCTTTTTATTATAAAATCCAACGAGAATAAGTATTGTAAGCAAACTTTAAAGTTTATGAATAATGGCGATAAAATTATTCTTATTCAAGACGGAGTACTTTTGGCTCATGAGAATAATAAATTCATTTCAACGATAAAAAATAAAGGCGTAGAAATTTTAATATTAGAAGACGATTTGAATTTAAGGGGAGCCAAGAATAATATTGGGGCTGAAGCGATAACTTATGAAGACATGGTCAATCTCATAGAAAAGAATAAGGTTTTTTCCTAAAATATGGCTTTGCCTCCTTGGATTAAAATTGAAAAATACGATAAAGGAAAGTACCTGAAGACCTTGGATATTATAAATGAAAATAAATTAAACACGGTTTGTCTGGAAGCAAATTGCCCCAACCGTTATGAATGTTTTGCCCGTGGCACAGCCACTTTTATGATTTTGGGTGATGTTTGTACCAGAAATTGTCGCTATTGCAATATAAAAAAAGGTTGGCCCAAATCGGTTGATAGCGAAGAACCAAGAAGGATTGCGATTGCTATTAAAAAAATGGGGTTAGATTGCGCAGTAATAACTTGCGTTACTCGGGATGATTTACCAGATGGCGGCGCTGATCAATTTGTTAGAACGATCAAGGCGATTAAAAAAAATAATCCGAATTGCAAGATAGAAGTTTTAATTTCGGATTTGCAAGGTAATTGGACAGCATTGAAGCAAATAATTAAAGCCGAGCCGGATGTAATAAATCATAACTTAGAAACAGTTAAAGATATTTTTACTTTAGTCAGACCCAAGGGCAATTACAACTTATCTTTAAATTTGCTTCAGAAAATTAAAGAATTTTCTCCTAGTTTAAAAATCAAATCCGGCTTTATGATTGGATTAGGTGAGAATAATGAACAAATTACCGGAACGCTCGCAGATTTGAAAAAAAATAATTGCGACATTGTTACAATCGGACAATATTTACAGCCGAGCCCAAAACATTTTCCGGTAAAAAAACACTATAGACCCCTGGAGTTTAAAAAAATAGAAGCAATTGCCAGAAAAATCGGCATTGAAGAAATCTTCGCTGGGCCTTTAGTTAGAAGTTCTTATAAAGCTAATATTATATATAATAAAAAAATATGAAAACCTGGAGACTTATAAAAACAATTACTGACAATGGCGCAAGACAGATGGCTATTGATGAAGCTATACTTACAGCGCGAATAAAAGGGAAAGTTCCAAATACTTTACGGTTTTTTACGTGGCAGCCGCCCTGCGTGACAATCGGCTTTTTTCAAAACTTGGAAGAAGAAGTCAATCTTATCAAAGCTCAGTCTATGGGCATAGACGTAGTTAGAAGATATACGGGCGGGGGCGCGGTTTTACATGAACATGAATCAACTTATTCTCTGGCCATTTCGGAAAAAGATGCTTCTTCTGATATAGTTGAGTCCTATAAAGATATCTGTAGCGGAATAATTAAAGCCCTGCTTTCTCTTGGTATAAAAGCAGAATTCAAACCCATAAATGATATTATTGTCGGCAATAAAAAAATATCAGGTAATGCCCAGACCAGAAAGTCGGGTGTGATTTTACAGCATGGTACAATACTTTTGGATTTGGATCTTGAAAAAATGTTTTCCGTGTTAAATGTCCCCGATGAAAAGATTAAAGATAAAATGATAAAAGTGGCCGAAGAGCGAGTAACTTCATTAAAAAATGAATTGGGAAAAGAGATTGTTAATGAGGAAATAGAAAAGGCGCTTGTTTATGGTTTTAAAAAAGCGTTTAAGATAAAAATGGAAGTTGGAGAACTAACTTCCGAAGAATTAAAGCATACAGAAAAATTATATAAAGAAAAATATACAAATAATAAATGGACTAATTGGCGATAATATGAAAAAAATAATTTATAAAGTACCTGGTGGCAAATTACTACGCGTTCAACTTAATGCGGAGGATGGTGTTATAAAAAATATAAAAATTGCCGGTGATTTTTTTATTCACCCAGAAAAAGCAATTTTAGATATTGAACAATTTTTAGTTGGAAAAAAGATTAATGATATAAAAAGCATGTTAGGAGAATTTTTATTAAACAACAATATAATTATAATAGGATTCAAACCGACGGATCTTTTTAATGCTCTATCAAATAATAAAAAATAAAATAGCCACATCCTTTCTAGCGGCGCATTTTGCTTTGCGAAATATACCGTAAATCCCCACCGAAAAAAGGTCGGGTGAAGCCCGATGAACAAAAGAGCAAAAAAGAAGAGGATCTGGAGAAAAGCCCCGAATACCAAATTAGAGATTGATACAGGGTAAAAATTTTTGCCCTTGAGTTCACGGTCACTTGTGTAAGATTCAAGTGGCCGGCTTGCCTTAATTTAACAAACAAACCCGAGATTGTTTTCCGGGTTTTGATAAACTTGACACTATTTTCCATGGATTTATAATAAAATCATATGAACAAAGACTTTTCAAAATTAATTGAATATTTAGATAAGAAGTTTAATGGAGTTGATAAAAAATTTAATAAATTAGAAAGGGGCTTTTCAGATCTCCAGGGCTCTGTTGATTCTTACGCTAAGAAAGCAGACACTTACTTCCAGGAGATGGTTGCTTTATCTCATAAAGTTGACCGTCACGAGAAATGGATTAAACAGCTTGCTGATAAACTTGGAATAAAACTAGAGCATTAACTTTTGTTGGTTTAGATAGACAATTAAGATAATCTAAATTTAGAAACCCAACAAAGAAAGGCTTTTTTTTAAACCCCTAATATCCCAGTTCTAATGTCTTCCAGACCGGGGAGCAGGGAAGCCCGAGATTGTTTCTTGGGTTTTTGGTTTGATAAAATAAGATAAAAAATATAGAATTAATATTAATATAATATAAGTGAAATCTTTAAAATATGGATACCAAAAATACATGGTTACAACATATATTAGTAGGTCTTTTTTCAATAGTAGTGGCTCTGTTTTTCAGATTCTTCTTGGGTGTAAGATGGAGCAGTGCTTTGGCTCGTGTTTCTTTTGTGCTCTTGTTTTTTACTATGATTATTGGACTCTGGATGAGAATCAGAAAACCGAGAAAAGTTTCGTCTCCATGGGAAAGCCCTTGGAACTGGAGAAGTGAGCTTGGAATATGGTTTACCATTACAGCGCTTTTACATGTGGGATTTGTACTTTATGGTCGTCCCAACTGGAGCATTCTGAAAGCTTTGGGTGGAGGAGTGGGGGGTACGGTCTCGCCAATTTTATAGGATTTGTTGCTCTTTTTTGGGCTTTAATTTTAGCTGCTACTTCTTTTGGGAAAGTGATAAAATTTTTAGGAATAGAATCTTGGAAATGGTTACATAGTTTCTCTTATGTTTTGTTTTATTTAGTTTCTGTTCATTTACTTTATTTCCAAATTTTCTCTTCCTATGGTGATCCGGGACTAGACTAGTTCGGCTGGACAGCGATTATTATGATTTTAATTGTTGTATTTATTCAATTCTTTGCTTTTGTTAAAATTATTTCTGAGGAAAAAACTGTATAAATTTTTAATTAAATAAAAACATGAAAAAGAAAATTGACAAATGGAGAAAATGGGAAGTAATTTTTGAATTATTAATTTTTGGTATTATTATTGGTATTGTTGAAGATTTATTGGCTATTAAGCTTGCTACTGATCAACCGATTACTCTGAGGGTAATCGGCATTATAATCATGATAGCTATTCCTTTTGCTATAATTGGAGAAGTGATTTTTGATGCAATAGATTTTGCTAAAATTTTCAAGAGAATTTTTGGAAAAAATGAATAAAATCAATACGTCTCAATTTAATAAAAAATCTTAAGATTGTTTTCTCGGGTCTTTATGTTAAAATAATAGAAGATTCTTTTGTTAACAAATATCAGCACAAAAACATGAAGAATAAAATAAATTATCAAAAAGGAGCTAATGTCTTAGTAATAGTGGGGGTTATTTTTGTTGCAATTATAATTGCTGCTTTGGTATTTAGATTTGTGGTATCTCCTCCAGCTCCAAAACCAGAGGATCAAGAACTAAAAGAACCACAGCCAGTATATGAAGTTACTGTGGGAAATCTGAAATTTCATTTTGAAAAAGCAATAGATAGAAGTAATAGTCTCCCAGAAGCAGAAGGCTATTTTCAGTGGCAGAAAAAAGAAGGATTAACTACCACAGAACGATTTGTCGAAGTTACAATCGGAGTAACAAATATTGGAAAAGAAAACATAGATGGAAGAGAGTGGAGTATAGAAGAAGTCATTGATGAAGAAGACAGAGTTTTCCCACCCATGAATATGAGAGAATTGGAACCTTGGCTTCCAGAAGATAATAAATGTGATACTTTACTTAAGCCGGGATTTACCCCTAGTTTGTGTACTAAAATGTATGAGGTAGCTGAAATATCTAACCGACTCAAGATAAAAGTTGTTTCAAAAGAGAAAAAGAACGAAGGAGAAGATTTTATTGATTTGTTTGTGGTTCCAGAAGGTGAACTTTAAAAAATTCAGTCAATTTAAGAACAAAAAAGGATCGGTTTTTAAACCGACCTTTTTTTGTTTTACTTTTTTCTTATTATTTCACCTCTTTCCATTCTATTTCCTTTTCTTTATCTGCAAACTCCAACCATTCTCCCGTTTCATCAACAACATACCATTTTTTTTCATTTTCTGACCAAACCATAGGATCTCCGCGATAGAAAGGTTTTTTAACAATTTCTTTGGGTTTCAATCTATCTAGTTCTAGCCATTTTTTAAAGACTGTTTCAATAGCGTAATCAAGGTTTCTTGATTTAGCCCATTCAGCTACTTTATTAATTGCTTTTTTTGATTTTTCAATAGAACCTGCTAATTCCATAAGTTGTTTAGCTGGCTTTGTATATCTTGAGTAAATTATCTTTCTTTTTCTAGCGTCTCTTTTTAATTCTTTTAAGCTTAATCCTTTAGTTTTGAAATAATGGGTAACAATTTGACGAATAGCTGTTTCTTCTTTAAGGTTCTCATAATACTTTATTTTTCCCTTTTTTAAATATTCTTCAATTTTTTTGGCTATACTTTTACCAACCCCGCTTATTTCTTTCAATCCAACAATCCCTTTTTCTTTGTAGATTTCAGAAACATTCTTTTCTAACTTTTCTATAGTTTCTGCTGCTTTTCTATAAGCCTTTGGTTTGTAAGCTACCCCCTTGATGTTTAAGAGTTCCTCTATTTGATACAATAACTCACTTATTTTTTTATTACTTACTTTTTTAACCTTTTTTTTCTTTGCCATTAAATTTTTCTACCTTAAATTTATAAATTAAGGTTTGATCTAAATTAGGATTTATTCCACCTTTTTGGGAAGCAAAAAATATCTGTTTCTCTTTTGTGTCTATTCCTTCGATCTCTGGAAGTAAAATTCCAGTTTTTGATGGTAAATGCCCATTGAAAACAACATTAGATTTTTGAGGAGAAGATATAGGCTTTGTTTTCACTATAATACCATATTTTTGGGGATTCAATTCTTCTAGGTTCTGAACTCTTTTTGGTTCACTCAAGACATAGACAGTGAAAGATAACTTTGAAAGTTCTGATTCTTTAATTTTTCCGAACCTGTAATCTTCTGTTGCTGCAGCAATAGCGTTTGAAATAACCTCTTTTGCAATATTCTCTTTTGTTGCCAGATAAGTTCCTATACAACCCCTCAATTTACCATTCTTTTTTAAAGTAACAAATGTTCCTTTTTTCTCTTTTAAATAGTTATCATCTAGACTTTTTGAGGGTGAAATAACCTTTCCCTCTTTCAGATATTTTTCAACTGCCAATTTAGCAAGAGAGACTAGAGAATGCATATCATTTTATTTTCTCTAATATTTTTAACTCTAATTTGTCTGTTTTAGTGTCATATAAAGCAAAGGTTGGTTTATGAAATATTCCAGCTAAATTTCCCGGATTCACCAATCTTGTTTCGTTTACCTTTTCTTCCCAGGGTTTGTGAGTATGACCGTAAAAAACCAAATCATATTTTCTTTTTAAAGCAAGATCTTTTGCTAGTTCAGGAAAATGACAAAAAGCAATAGTTTTATTATTAATATTAATTTCACCTGTTCTGCTCCAAACTTTAACTTGAGGAAGATCTTCTTTGCTTATCTTAATTATTTTTGAGCGATCAGTATCAACGTTCCCAAAAACAATATGGATTTCACCTAAAAACCCCTCAAGGATCTCTTTTAAAGTAGATGCTCTGCAAATATCACCACAATGAATTAAAAGCTTAATTTTATTTTTTTCAATAAAAGAAACTGCTTTTTTGAAATTTGGTATATTATCGTGAGTATCTGAAACTACTGCTATTTTCATAATAATTTAAATTTTTACAATTTCTAAATCTTTAGCCGTTTTTATTTTCTTTTCTTTATTTAAAATAGCGATAATTTTTTCTTTCCCATAAACAGAAGAAGTAAGCAAAGTTAAACATTTTTTTTTGAACATGAACTGAGGTGAATGAGCTTGGTGGGATCTAATTAAAACTTTTTTGTTAAATGTTTCCATTAATCTGAAAAAATAATCTTTACCGAACTTTGGTCTCCCCATTACATTTTTGTTTTCAAGTTTCTGGCCTTTTTTTTCAACAAAATCACCCCAACAGATTTGTAACCATTCTTTGCTTCCTAACTTTATATCGTTTATTTCATTTAAGTTCTTAACATCAGGCAAAGCTCCATGTAAAGCAATAACGTCTTTTGTTGTGAAAACCAAGGGAAGCCTTTCTGTTATTGAAGCGTACTTCTTATATTCTTTTTTATCTAATCCTCGCCAAAAATCAGCAGGGAAGAACTTTAAAATATGATGTCCTTCGTGATTTCCCTGAAGCAAATAGATACTTTCTTTGTTTTCTTCTTTTATTTTCAATAGAAAATCTAAATTTTCTCTTGAAGCAGGACCCCTATCAGTGTAATCTCCCAAGAAAACAATCTTGTTTCCCGGTTTTAAATAATTTTTAATTACTTTCTGAGACGATTGTAAATCTCCGTGAGTTTCACCAACAAAAACAATTCTTTTAAACTCTTTTAGTTCTATTAATTTTGAATCTTCTTTTAAAACTTCTTTAATTTTTTGAAAAGAAATATTCATTAGGATTACAACCCCCTTACATTAGTTACAAGATAACCTACCCCGAAAGGTGGTTGATAAGATAAAATTCTAAAACTAGTTCCTTTAAGTTCAGATAAAAGACCAAGCAAGACAACAATCGATAAATAACCACACTCACCAGCTTCTTTTATTAATTTTTTGTCCATATTTAAAATTCCCTCAGTATTATTTTCCATTAAAAACTCAACTAATTTTTCATCAAACTCCTTTCCTTTTGAAGAGTAACCTGCTTCAGCTTCGGGCGTTAAACGATGAGATAAATCTCCACTGGCCACAAAAGCTATGTTTTTGTTCTGGTTTTCACAAACCTCAGAAATAATCTTGCCAAATTCAAAATGAGTTTTTCTGTTCAAGTAAGAATAAGCAATAAGGACTATTTTAAGTTTCTCTTTTTCTTCTTTTTTATAATTTTCAGTTAGATAATAAAGGGGGACTAAAGCTCCATAATCTAGCTCTGGCACATCTTCTATTCTTATTGGAATATTTTGTTCTCTTGCTTTTTCTTGAATAAAATCAACCAACTTTAAATCATTTTTAAAGCTCATTTTAATGTCACTAGCTGCAAAATCTCCAAAATCTCCAGATAGAACAGAAGACATACTTAAAGTCATCTGATTATAACTTACTTGGCTATGAGGAGAAATTATTATTACTGTCTCTGGTTTCTTTTTTTTGAAAGAGACAGCTAATTTCTTCATTGACTTTATTGTGTCTGAAACTTCTTTCAAATCGTAAGATGAACCAACACTTGGCACAATAACCGGTGGATGAGGACAAATTGAAGCAAATTTAATACTCATAATGTTAATCAGTTATAATATTTAGATTTTCTCCACAAAAAGAACATTTCCCCTTTTTATCAAAACGCTCAATAGTATAACCTGTTCTGTTAATCATTTTCTTGCCACATTCGGAACAAAAGGTGTCTTCTGTTTCAATTCCAGACACATTTCCAGTATAAACGTATTTTAAACCCATGTCTTTTCCTATTTTATAAGCTTTCTTTAATGTTTCAATTTTAGTCGGGGGTAAATTTTTCATTCTCCAAGAAATTGCTCCTGAAAACTTACTAATGTGCCAAGGAGTTTCCCTTCCTAGTTCATTTTTAATAAAAGAAGCTATATCCTTAAACATTTTTTCAGAGTCAGATAAGGTAGGAATGACCAAGGTTGTTACCTCAATCCAAATATTTTTCTTTTTTAATCTTTTTAGGGTGTCCAAAACCGGTTTCAATTTTCCAGCACAATATTTCTGGTAGAATTTATTATCAAAACTTTTCAAATCAACATTCACAGCATCTAAATAAGGATTTATTAAATCAAACAATTCCTCTGACCAAAAACCATTAGTTACCCAAATATTTTTCAAACCATTCTCTTCAGCTAACTTCATTGTATCAAGAGCATATTCTGAAAAAATAGCAGGTTCTGTATAAGTGTAAGAAATAGATGGTAATTTCTTTTCTGAGGCCTGTTTTACAATCTCTTTTGGTAAAACTTTCTCTCCCTTAATCTCACCTGATATTTGAGGACATTGAGATATTTGATAATTTTGACAAGAATCACAAGAAAAATTACATCCCACAGTAGCCAAAGACAAAGATTGAGACCCTGGTAAAAAATGGAAAAAGGGCTTTTTTTCAACAGGATCAACACTTAAGGCACAAGCTATAGCGTAATTTAAAGCATACAATTTGCCTTCTTTGTTTTCCCTGACAGCACAAATACCCCTTTTTCCTTCTTCAATAACACAGAGGTGAGCGCAATTTCTACATTGTACCTTTTTGTCTTTCAATTTTTTGTAAAGATAAACTTCTTTCATTAGTTCCATTTTAACATTTTTTGTGGTTTTCAAAAGAAAAAGTCCGGATGGGTAAACCCGGACCATATGAGAGTAGGCTATCTTAAGAACTCAAGCAGTATTTGTTGCGTTTCTTCTGATGCTTTCAAGAAAAACCGAACAAGAACAGTGAGAATTTCAAATATATGGTTTTTAACTACTTCAGAAACCTCCATTCTTGTTTCTTCTTCGCTGATTGAGATAATAGGCCAGATATTAGATTTTTCACGAAAACTCTGGTAAGTAACTCCTTGCGGGGTCTTGATTTGAACAAAGTTATTAGCTATTTCTCCTTCAAGAGAGCTATCTCTTGTTGTACCAAGGCTTCGCCTGTCCAGATCATAAACTAACATTCCAGGCTCAAGACTTGCGAGCTCCATTTGCTCTTCCCTCCAAGTTAAAGTTAACTAGATATATTATATACCTTAATTAAAAAGTGTCAATCTCT
>CAYZYK010000015.1:0-16845 GCA_964482615.1 uncultured Candidatus Saccharibacteria bacterium | reverse complement strand
CTTCAATTCTAAGCATCATATTTTTATTCTATCAAAAATATTAAAAAACAAAAGCCCCGTTCGGGGCTTTTGTCGTCATTTAAGCGCTTTAAGAACTTATTCTTCGTAGGGTACGAATTGACCGTTTTCGACCTTCTTTATTATTATTCCCTTTTTTGTATCTCCATTAGAGTCGAAAGTTATATTCCCTGTTACGCCCGAAAAATCCTTTATTTCGTAAAGCTTATTCTTGATACAAGTAGAGTCTCTTAGGTTCTCGCATCTTCTCATTGCTTCTACTAAGACTCTTACACTATCATACATTAAAGCAGCGTATGCCTCAGAATCTTCTTGGTATCTTTTTTTATAATTGCCAATATATTTCTTTACTATACTCAAAGACGAGTCGGGATTAAAATAATGAGTGTATATCAGTCCCTCGCTAGAATCTCCTGCTATCTCCAGAAGTTTAGGGCTTTCAACGTCATAAATCCCAAACCATTGTGTGTTTAAATTTAATTCTTTGCTTTGCTTTAGAATATGAGCAACTTCAGCTGAGTAACTAAAAGCAACAACCCCCTTAACTTCGCTTGATTTAATTCTTGTCAATTGAGTTCTGTAATCTGTTTCTCCTGTCTCATGAGATTCAACAACTTTTATTTTGCCTCCTAGTTTTTCAAAGGCATTATCGAGAGCCTTTTTGTAAGAAAGGCCTGCGTCATTATTAACGTATATTACGCCAATTTCTTCAAGTCCTATATCGTTAATAATAAAATTTGCTAAAAATTCTGCTTCTGTAGAGGGTAAAAGATTATGTCGAAAAATATAATCTCCAGCGTTAGAAATATCCAATGAGGCCGTCCCAACAGAAAATATTAGATCTTTGTTTTTTTCAGCCAAAGGGGCAATTCCGAGGGTTACACCACTTATTGTAGTAAAAAAGTTATTTAATCCATCTACCTCACTAAGTTTTTTATAAGCACTTATGGCAGTTTTTGTGTCGGCCTGACTATCCTCATATACTATTTCTAGTCTTCTATCATTAATCCCTCCTTCTAAATTCAATTCATCCTTTGCCAACTCAGCACCCGATTTTAGATATTCTCCTATGTATCCATATTTACCAGACAGAGGGAAAATAGCCCCCACCCTGACAACCTTTTCCTCGGTTGGTTTTCTACCCACTCCATACCAAATTCCTCCAATTACAATTAAAGCTACAACGATCCATAAAATTGTTTTTGTTGTTTTTGTCATATTTTTTTAATTATTTATTAACTAATTTTTAACCTTTTTTGCTTTTACTCTTCGTAGGGTACGAATTGACCGTTTTTAACGATATAAATACTATATTCTGCTCCTATTCTTTCTCCAAATGAATCAAAATTAATTATTCCTGTTACACCTTCATAACCCTTGATGTTATATAATCCATCCTTTACTTTTGCAGCATCAGAACCTACTCTTTCGATTACACCACCCAGCAACTTCAAAGCATCATATCCATAAACAGCATAGCTTTCTGGAGTTTTACCGTATCTATCCTTATAAGATTGCTCGAATTTACCATAATTTTCTCCTCTTAATTGACTAGGAAAAACCACTATCAAATTTTCTACAGCACTTCTTGCTGTTTGAATTACTACGTCATCTTTCATGCCCTCTGAAGCATACACAGGAACATCTACTCCTAATTCTTTAAGTTGTTTTAATATTAGCGCTCCTTCTGTGGGAAGGTCTGCTAAAAAAATTGCTTCTGGATTCATTCCTTTTACTTTGCTTATTAAAGATCTGAAATCTATTTCTCCTGTCCCGTGGGTTTCAACAATTACAATCTCTCCTCTATTTTTTTCAAATTCTTCTTTAAATACTTTCTTTAAGCCAAAACCATAGTCATTATTAATATAAATCACAGCTACTTTTCTGTGTCCTTCAGATATTACTAGTTCTGCTATTCTCTTGCCCTGAAAGGCATCACTAGGAATAATTCTGAAGATGTAATCACCAGCTTCTTTTATTTTATAATTTGTTGCAGTAGGAAGCATCAGTAAAACTTTATTCTCCTCTGCTATAGGGGCTTCAGCTAATGCAACTGAAGAACAAGCCTCATCTATCACTATCGAAACCTTATCAATATTTATTAATTTTTGAATTGCTGTCACGCCTTTTGTCGGTTCACAAGAACCACTATCCTCATAAATAAGTTGTATCTTTCTTCCTTTTATCCCACCCGCATTGTTTATTTCTTCTGTTGCCAAATCGATGGCATTTTTAACATTTTGTCCATATTCTGCCACACTACCTATTAAAGGACCAATAACTCCAATCTTAATCACTCCCTCTTTCTGGGATTTTCTACCCACTCCATACCAAATTCCTCCGATTACAATTAAAGCTACAACTATCCATAAAATTGTTTTTGTTGTTTTTGTCATAGTTTAATTAATTTTAGTTTGTTAATTGAATTCAACTTTTTAATCTTTTTCCCTTATTCATATTCTACTAAATTGAAAAAAAAATCAAGGAGAAATTTGCGGAAAATTATCCACCCAAATAGGCCTTCAAAACCCCGTTATTAATGGGTTTTTCGAGTTTTATATTTTTTTGATTGTCTTAAACAAATCCGATAATACCTCCATAAATAACCAAGAGTCTTATATTGTACTATCCGAGAAATATCAAGCCGATGCTTATGAATCAAATTTTCAAGAATTTTAAAATCGTTCTCGCTTTGCAAATTCGCATGCGGCATTACAAGATAGCCGGTTGTTTTTAGGTAATTATGAATCTGTTTAAATAATCTTTTATGTAGGACAAACCCGGGGTCGTATAAACTCAAGCCGACAACATCGGATGTTGGAAAATCAACAATCGGCAAATTAGCAATAATCAAATCGAACTTCTGTTTGGGTATAGATTTAAACAAATCGCTTTTAAAAATAGTAATTTTATGAGCGAGATTGTTTAATTTAATATTGCTTTTCGCACATTTTACTACCTCGCTATTAATATCACAGGCCAAAACTCTTTTTGCTCCCATTTTAGCTGCTTGAATAGATTGTATTCCAGTACCTGTCCCAATATCTAAAACTATTTTATTCTTTAAATTGCCAAATATAGTTCGAAGTTTTTTTGAGGATCTAGAAAAAGCGCTTTGTGGCGGAAATACACCGGAACAAACCTTTATTTTAATACCATCAATCACCTTAATTTGTGCTTTCTGTCTTTTAATTTTCCTTAAAAATTTAGCAGTAATTTCGGGGTTTTTTTGGGGCATTTTTATCCTTGTACATTTATTTGCTAATATTCACAAACTGGCCATTTCTAACCGTACGTATTTCAAATACATCTATTGGGGTTTTTACAAAACCAATTTCATCAAAACTGATATTCTCTAAGGAAACTCCTGTAAAGTTTTGTGTTTTTGAAATTGTGTCTCTTAACATCTCTCCACCTACACCGTCAGTTTTTTTTAGCGCTTCGCTAATAATCATTAAAGCGTCGTATGCTGTCATAACTGATGGTGTTTCGGGATAGATGTTAAACGTTTTGTAATAATTTTCAGCAAATTCTCTGTAAAATTTTGTTTCTTTAGGGTAAGAAAAATAAAGATTCTCCATTAAATCGGGGCACTGTTTTAAAGACGGGAAATCTCCCGCCGCCTCAGTAGAGAGTATTGGAGTATTCAAACCCAATTCTTTGGTTTGTTTTAAAAAGGTACATTCCGTAAAACCATTGAGAACAATTAAGATCGCGTCGGGATTTTTATGTTCAATTTTTGTAAGACCTGTTCTAAAATCAGTAACCCCTGGATTATTAAGATTTATATTTTCTATTATTTGTATATCAAATTGATTAGAATTTTTATCTACTAAATCTGAGATATGTTTATAAAATCCACCGGCAACAGGCCTTATAATTGCGATTTTATTCCATCTTTTGCTTTTAGCGAAGGAAAGTAGGTTTTGCACTCCTATTTCATTATTATACCAGGTAGAAAAAAAATAATTAAAAGATTTTTCGCTTTCTAGTGTTCTAGTTTGATTTTGTCCTATTGTCGGTATTTTTGCGTCTTCAATAATTGGCAAAATTACTTGGGCCGGTTCATCCCAAGTGGTACCAACTATAGCGACGACCTCATCAACATTAATTAATTTATTTGCCGCGGAGCCAGCAGTTTGCAATTTATCTAAAGACACATCTTCTATAATCAGTTTTATCGGTCTGCCGTTAATGCCGCCTGCCTGATTAATTTCCTTCACGGCAAGATTAACCCCCTTTAATTCTTGCTCACCCTGAGAAGCACCTAAACCAGTTAAGGCAAAAATACCCCCTATTTTAATCGGTTCTTTTTCTGTTAGAATTGATTTTCTACCCACTCTATACCAAATTCCTCCAATTACAATTAAAGCTACAACTATCCATAAAATTGTTTTTGTTGTTTTTGTCATATTTTTTTAATTATTTATTAACTAATTTTTAACCTTTTTTGCTTTTACTCTTCGTAGGGTACGAATTGACCGTTTTTAACGATATAAACTCTATATTCTATTCCTATTCTGTCCCCTGACCCATCAAAAGAAACTATTCCACTCGCGCCATTAAACTCAAGATTATACAAATTATCTTTAACTTCTTTTATTGTGTCAGATTCTTCTATTGTCTTTATCAACGCCGAAACACCATCGTAGGCATACTTACTGTAACCGGAGGGTTCTTTTCCAAATCTTTCTTGATAACTTTCAGCAAAATTTACATAATCAGTGGGCTCGGTCATAAACATAGTATATACTCCTTCTGCAGTAGAACCACTTTTTTGTAAAATCTTTTCGTCCTTAAAGGTTTCCGAAGCAATAACGAGTATGTTTATGTTTAACTCCTTTATCTGCTTTAAAATAGAAGGATATTCTTGATGAGCAACCAGCACCAAAACATCTGGGTTCTTTTCTTTTATTTTCAATAACTGAGTTCTAAAATCAGAATCACCGGATGCAAACATCTCATTTGCTACAATTTCTACCTGTTCGTTCTGATTGATAATATTTTTAATCCCAACACCATAAGCATCGTTAAGGTATAATCCCGCAACTTTCTCTGCTTTAAAATTATTGTTAATAAATTTATTTATTTTAAAAGCCTGGTAGCTATCTGAGACAATAGAACGAAATACATAATCTCCTTCTTTTGTTAATCCGGGAGCAGAACCTAACGTTATCATTAAAACTCTTCTGTTGTCTTGAGCTATTGGAGTTACAACAGAAGTCATTGCGCTACCTTGGGCTGAAAGAATATAATCAACCATATTTACGCTAACCAATTTATTCATTGCTGTTGCAGCTTTATTTGAATCACTGTTATCATCTTCAATAACCAAACTTATTTCCCTCCCATTTATACCCCCTTTTGCGTTTGTCTCTTCAGCTGCTAGCTGAATAGCATTTTTCATAGGGACACCATAACTTGCATAATCACCACTAAAATGACCAATAACTCCAATCTTAATCACTCCCTCTTTCTGGGATTTTCCACCCACTCCATACCAAATTCCTCCGATTACAATTAAAGCTACAACGATCCATAAAATTGTTTTTGTTGTTTTTGTCATATTTTTTTAATTATTTATTAACTAATTTTTAACCTTTTTTGCTTTTACTCTTCGTAGGGTACGAATTGACCGTTTTTAATCGTTTTTACTATAATGGGTCTTTCTTTTATTTCGCCGTTTTTATCAAAAGATATAGAACCTATAACTCCAGGAAAATCTTCGAGTTTATAAAGTTTGTCCTTAATGCAATCAGTATCTAAGGGGTCTTTACATTGTTTCATAACATAAGCTAAAATCATTAAAGCGTCGTATGTTTGGGCAGACAGAGCGTTCGAATTCTTATTATATCTATCCACAAACTCATTATTGAATTTCTGAAATACTTTATCGGTCCTGTCTGTATCATAATATTGTGAAACGTATATTACGCCCTCAGCTGCCTCACCCGCCACTTCAAGTATTGAAGAATACTCTATAGCATAAACGTCAGTATAAATTGGTTTTTCAAGACCAAACTCTTTTAATTGTTTCAACAAAACACCTGCTTGTTTTGGATCAGCACTATAAATAATAATTTCCGGGTTTGCTGTCTTTACCTTTTGAATCTGGGTTCTGAAATCTGTATCATCTTGCCCAAAACTTTCAGCTACAATTCTGCCCTTAAACATCTCTTTATATGTATTTAGCATTCCTACGCCATAATCATTGTTTACATATAGAATTCCCATACTTCTAACACCTTTTTTATTTAATACCGAGGTGATACTCTTAGCAAAATAAGGAGCCCCATAAGATGTCCTAAAAGTATAATCACCAGGAGTTATATAAACAGGAGTGACTGAGCCCGTATCTACTAATACAATCTTGTTATTATTAGCAATAGGTGAAAGGGATACTACCACCGGACTTTGCTGAGAAAGAACCACCTTTATATTCTCTATTGCTATCAGTTTATTCATCGCCGTAACAGCGTCTTTTGCATTACTCTGACTGTCCTCAAGAATTACTTCCACAAATTTTCCTTTAATACCCCCCGTTTTATTTATTTCATCAGCAGCGATATTTAATCCTTTTATAGCTCTATCTCCCCAGTCTGCCCCACCTCCTGTTAATTGATATATTGCTCCAATCTTAATCACTCCCTCTTTCTGGGATTTTCTACCCACTCCATACCAAGTTCCTCCGATTACAATTAAAGCTACCACTATCCATAAAATTGTTTTTGTTGTTTTTGTCATAGTTTAATTAATTTTAGTTTGTTAATTGAATTCAACTTTTTAATCTTTTTCCCTTATTCATATTCTACTAAATTGAAAAAAAAATCAAGGAGAAATTTGCGGAAAATTATCCACCCAAATAGGCCTTCAAAACCCGAGGGTTTTCTTTAATTTCATTTGGTTTCCCTGTGGCAATAACTTTGCCCTTTTCCATAACAACAACTCTATCAGCTATTTTTAAAGTAAAATTCATATCATGTTCAATGAGTAGAGTGGTCTCTTGTTTATTTTTAAGGCTTAATAAAATTTGGCCTATTTTTTTTCTTAAAGCAGGATTTACTCCACTTACCGGTTCATCTAACATTAAGAATTTATGAGGATTCAAAATAGCTCTTGTCAGCTCTATTAATCTTCTTTGACCATAACTTAGCTCCTCAGCAAGAGTATTCTCAAAATCTTCCATATCTACAAGATTTAACATTGCTTTTATCTTCTCTTTTTGTTTTTTGGTTGTTTTCTCAAAACCAATTAAATTTCTCCAAAAATTTGTATCTTTATTGTCTAAAGCCAAAAGTAAGTTTTCTTTAATCTTTAAATTCTTGAAAAGGTGGGATTGTTGAAAAATTCTTGAAATTCCCAGATTTGATATCTTCTCTACAGACAAATTAGTGATGTTTTTGTTATCAAAAATAATTTGGCCGGAATCTGTCCTTAAAATCCCAGAAACTAAGTTAAATATTGTTGATTTCCCTGCGCCGTTAGGGCCGATTAGAGCAGTTATTGTGTTTTTTTTAACTTCAAAACTACAATTATTTACTGCCTTCACTCCTCCAAAATACTTTTTAAGATTTTTTATTTTTAGCATTAAAAATCTACTTTTTTAATATTTCCTTTCTCAGCTTCAATTACAATTAGGGGGATATGAGATTCACCTTCTTTATCAAAAGAAATAGCACCGTTCAATCCTTCAATTTCAATCTCATGAAGGGCTTTGGTTGGTTTCTTTCCATTCTTCTGAACAGCGTCAAGAACCAAAACAATATCATATCCAAAGGGAGCTACCCAATCTGGTTCATGCCCATATTTTTTAGTGAATCCTTGCATAAAATCCTTTGTCTTATCGGTGTTTAAAGTAGAAGGAGGTACAGCAGCAAAAGCATCTGTTAACAAATCTCCTACTTTGGATTGAACAAATTTACTCGTCATGTTCTGATTAGATATAAACGTTATATCTTTTCCTAATTCTTTTCTTTGTTCAAATAAGCTTACCCAATGAACATTATAACCTACAGAAAAAACTGCTTCAGAATCTGAAATTTTAGTTAAAATAGTTCTAAAATCGCGTTCGGAAACTTCAAACTTTTCTTCATAAATAATATTTCCTTTAAAATTCTCTTTGAAGTTTTCTTTTGTTGATTCCCCGTATTCATCATGGATAGTTAGGGTAGAAATATTTTTAAAACCTGTATTATTTGCGATCTCTGCTGCTACGGTTGCATATTGTCTTGCCAGAGAAAATAAACGAAAGGCATTTCTACTTTTTTGAGTAAATTCGTCTTGAGCAACTGCTGTAACAAGCAAGGGCGTGTTATATTGATCTGCTAAAGAAAGAAGAGGAACAGCAACCGAACTTTGAAATGAAACAATAACATCAATATTCCTTGTGTCTAATAATTTTTTTGCAGCTGTAATTCCCTCAGCGGCCTTACCCTGACTATCTTCAATATTTAAAACAATATTAGGATTAATTTTTTCTTTTGCCAACAATAATCCACTTAAAAGATCTTGACCCTCTGAGGAACCGGGTCCCGTAAGAGGGATAATAACTGCAACCTGTAATTTATTTGTTTCTTTTGATTCCCGTTGGCTGAAAACAGCAGCAAATAAAACAATAATTACTATAATTATTACGATTGCTATCCAATTTGCTTTATTCATAAATTTTTTATTAATCGTTTTTTCACCCAAAGCATCTTTTTTTACAGTTTGACCTTGACAAGGGTTTAGTAATCAAAACAAAACCTTGATGTTTCAGAAAAGTAAAAAATTTGTTTTGGTTATCAGTATTATGATGAACACAATAATTCCTAATTTCTACTAATCTTTCTTTGTTAAACAAATTCCGTAATCTAATATAATCAATCCACTATCCCAATGATTTCACAGAACTTTCTAAATTCGCAGCATCAATTATTACTAAAACTTTACCTTTTAAATACCCATTAATCATAAAATAACAATATTATTCTAGTTTTACTTTTCCATAAAAACCCTTTGGTTTGTAAATTAAAATTGAAAGTAATATAGCTGCATAAATCATCTGTCTTGCGGGACCCACAATTGAGGAAGGAAAACCAATAAATCTTAAGGGCTCAGGAAGCAAAACCAAAATTACAGCAGCAACAATTGTGCCCTTCAAGGAAGCCATACCCCCTATAATCACAATAGATAAAACAGGAATTAATTGTAACAAAGTAAAAGAAGAAGGATCAATAAAAGTAATATAATGTGCATACAAACTACCAGCAATTCCAGCAAAAAAAGCAGAAACGCCCAAAGTATATGTTTTAATTTTAAAAGTATTTTTACCTAAAACTTTTGCCGCTAATTCATTATCCCTTATTGCCTCCAGAACTTTACCAAATCTTGAAGAGGTAATTCTATTGATAACAAAATAAGAAATTAAAACAATAATGAAAGTTAGAATTAAAAAACTTAAATTATCAGAAAGTTTAAAACCAAATAAAAAAGGCCTTGGGATCCCAGGCAAACCCAAAGGACCTCTTGTTAAAGAAGTCCAATTTAAGGCAACAGCATAAACAACAAAAGAAAACCCTAAAGTAGCTAAAGCAAGATAATGCCCTTTGAGTTTGTTTGTTGGAACGCTGAGTAAAAAACCAAAGAGCATAGCCACGATTCCCGCAAACAAAAAACAAACCAAAAAAGGAAAACCACTAAGAGCCAGTAAAGCGGATGTGTAGGCGCCAATAGCATAAAAAGCAATATGACCTAAATTTAAAAGGCCAGTAAATCCCATTGCTAACTGTAAAGACAAAGCCAAAATGATATAAATTCCAACCAAAATTAAAAGATGAATTAAATAGGCCTCAATCATCTAAGTTATAAGATTCAAAATTAAAGTATTAAATGATCTTACCATAATTTCTCCAAACCAAAAAGCCCGCCCATGTTTAAGGCAACGAGCTCTTTGTAATTTTTAATCTATAATTTATTCAGGTTAACTTTTTTTTAAGATATTGATTGGATTGGTCGGAAAAATACTCTTTTATTTCTTTAATGAGTTTTTGTTTTTGTTTTGGTGTTTTCACTAAAAACAATGGTTTGAGATTTTCCAAATCCCTTAAACTTTTAAAAGCTTCGCTCCAAAAAGCGCTTTTAGAAAATTCTATATTAAACTTCTTCTTAGTTAATTTCAAAAGCTTTTTGACAGAATATTTTTTCTTTGTTAAGAGAAAATAAATATCATATAAATCTTTGGGATCATTTCTATCAAAAAAGGCCATTGTTTTATTTGCAGCAATATCATCTAAAGAATCAATAAAAATTCCACTCCATTTTTTTCGTGGCAAAAGAGCGGGATGTTCGTATAAAGCAAACTCTATTCTAAGTTTCTTTTTATTGTGTAGAAAAAAATTATAACGATCAAAAATCTTTTTTTCTTCAATATGTTTTAATTTAAGCTTTTTCCCCAGAAGATTAATAAATTTGATAACTTGGTTGCGATTAAATGGTTTTTCGGTAAAAAAATCCAAATCATTTGACTGACGATGATGAAGATAGAAAAAAGACAATAAAGTGCCTCCTGTCCAATAAAATTTTTCTTTTAGGGGGGTTTCTTTAAAAAGTTCAAGAACTTTTTTTTGAATAGGAAAAATTTCCATAAATTATCTTCTAAAATAGTTCTTAAGCATTTCTCTTTTCCCCGGATCAAGTCTTTTTTTAAAAAAAGGAAAATATTTCTTAATATTTTTTTCTTTTAATCCTTTCCAATCATCATAATTAATTTTTCTTTCCAAATACCAAAGCCACTGCCTCTTTGTTTTAGGCTTCCAACCTTTTGGTAAATTGTAATCCCAATTATACATAAATTTATTCAATATTTCATTAATTACTATATTTTAACTTAGCAAAAAATTGTGAAATAGACAACAGAAAAACAAACTTAAGTATTAAATAATCTTACCATAATTTCTTCAAACTAAAAAGCCGACTTCGTCGGCTTTTTAGCGCTCCACTTAATCTTAAATTTAATCTGGAATCTAATCTAATCTACTCTTCATACGGTACAAACTTTCCGTCTTTAACAGTTTTTATAATAAAAACCATAGATTTAGAGATTATTCTAATTTTTTAATCTCAAATTCAATTCCACTCAGGTCCCCATTGGCATCATAACCAATAGTTCCTCGCGTAAGTTGAAAATTTCTTAGTTTAAATAACTCATCTCTGATACAATCATTATTTTCGCCACATTTATCTAAACCATAAATAATCAACTTTAAGCTATCGTATCCTAATGCTATAAGTAGGTCCGCTTCTTCTCCTTTTGCCAATTTATAATCTTTCCAAAAATCTGTTTCTTTCTTCGTTATCGGAGAAGGATAATAAACATTATTTTTGTTCTTTATCTTTTCTGGAATACCTTCTGAAAGTACTGATGGTCCGTACAAAAGAATGGTTCCTTTATAGCCCATTTCTTTTGCCTTATTAACAATTAAAGGGGTTTGCTCTGGTATTGCTGCCATATAGATTCCGCCTGGATTATCCTTCATAACTTTTGTTAAGCCAGTTCTAAAATCTCTTTCTTTAGAAGTATAAGCCTCTTTCGCTATTATCTCTCCTCTCTCTCCTTTAAAGTACCTTTCGAAATTATCTTTTAGAGCTATTCCGGCAGGATTATCATTAAAATAAGTAATCGCTGCTCTCTTTATCTCCAATTCTCTATAGGCGTATTTTGCTATTTCCTTTGCCTCATAAGCATCAGAAGGCCAGACCCTAAAAATTAGGTCGCCCTGTTTGGGAACCTGAGGATTTGTTGCTCCCGAGGCCATATACAAAATTCTATTTTCTTGGGTTATGGGAGATACTGCCATAGCAACAGAAGAACAAACTGTCCCAGTGATTATTTTAGTCTGGTTTACATTTATCACTTTATTAAAAGCGTTAACTCCCGAGATTGGATCACAAGCATCATCTTCATAAATAACCTCTATTTTTTTTCCTTCTATTCCGCCTTTCTCATTAATTTCCTCTACCGCAAACTCAAATCCTTTTTTAAGAGATTGACCCCAAACCCCCGCATCTCCTGATAAAGCAGAAATAAAACCAATCTTTATTACTCCTTCTCCTTCTCCCTTTCTATCAGCTACACTATACCAAATTCCTCCGATTACAATTAAGGCTACAACTATCCATAAAATTGTTTTTGTTGTTTTTGTCATAGTTTAATTAATTTTAGTTTGTTAATTGAATTCAACTTTTTAATCTTTTTCCCTTATTCATATTCTACTAAATTGAAAAAAAAATCAAGGAGAAATTGGCAGAGAACTATTCTTCTTCTCTAATTCCTAAAATTCCCTGGGGTCGGAAGAGAAGAAAAAGAAATAATATTCCAAAAGCAATGGCGTCTTTGTATCCAGAGGGCAAAAACCAAATCCCAAAATTCTCAGCAAAACCCAACAAGAAAGAACCAAGAATAGCTCCGGGAACAGAACCAATACCACCAATAATAGCTGCTGTGAACCCTTTTATCATTAAATTTGTTCCCATTGTTGGTTCTAAGTTTTGCTCCAAACCAACCAGAATCGCAGCAATTCCAGCAATAGTTGAACCGATTACAAAAGACCAATTATAAATTCTTTCTGCTGAAATACCAACGATTTCTGCAACATTTTTATTGTCAGCCACAGCTCGCATTGCTTTCCCTATTTTTGTTTTTTTCATAAAGAAAAATAAAACTCCCAATAATAAAAAAGAAGTCAAAATAATAAGAATTTGTAAGGGAGTAATAATAGCGCCTAAAAATTCTAGCCCTTTTGCTATCTTTACATGGCCTATTGTTTTAACATCTGCCCCAAAAAAGATTAAAATTAAGGATTCAAAGAAAATAAGCAGGGCAAAACTTGCGATAAGTAAAATAACAGGACTTGCTCTTCTTTTTCTAAATTGCTTGTAAATTGTAACATTCACCAGTAAACCAAATAAGGCAGCAAAAACAACAGTTAAAATTACCGATACCCAAAAATTAACTCCCAGTAAAGAAAAAAGGAGGTATAAAAAATAAGCAGAAAAGGCAACGGTTGCTCCGTGAGCAAAATGGATAAACTTACAGGTTGAAAAAATCAAAGAAAAACCCGCAGCAACTAAGGTATAGATTGCTCCTGCAATTAAACCGTTAATAAAAAGTTGACTAGCCATTTAATCATTATACTAATTTATTTATTAAAACAAAAAGCCATCTGGGCCTCTCAATCGCAAGATTAAATTCATTAATATTCACAATTTAGTTTTCTGGGCCGGTTCGCTGTCTTTTTACACAAATTTAATCTTTTTTTCTGAAACTTTATCTTTCCTATAAATAAACTCAGCTTTAAGCTCCTTCCCTTCTAAAATGTAAGGTAACCAGAATTTATCTGCTGCCCACATTTTAGTAAACGGGATTTCTTTTTCGGGAAACCATTTTGGTTTTATCTCCTCTGTTTCTGAAGGAGTCCCCTGCCAGTTCTTTACTAAAAATACATAAACATCCTGATTCCATTTCGGTTTATTGGGAAAACGGAAATTCAAAAATCCAACTTTTCTTAAATCTTCTACTTCAACCCCAATTTCCTCTTTTGTTTCTCTTTTGGCTGTATCTTCAATGTTTTTGTCTCCTTTTTGGGAATCAAACTTTCCTCCTATTCCGTTCCATTTTCCAACCCCAAATCCTCTCTTTTTCATACCCAAAAGAATCTCTTTCCCTTTTTTGTTTTCTCTAGTTAATAAACAAAGGGTTAATTGTTTCATTATTAATACCTTATTTCAAAATTATTAAATTCATCTTTGTATTCTTCGTTCTTTATTTCAATGTTTTTTACTTTAGCTAAAAAGGGTCCCTTTTTTAACCATTCAATTATTTTGTTTGTCTTAGATTTTTCACCTTCAATTACTATTTCCACTCTACCGTCAAACAAATTACCAACCCAACCGGTCAAACCAAATTTTTTGGCTTTCTTCTTTGTACTTGCTCTAAAAAAAACACCCTGAACTCTTCCTGAAACAAAAATGTGAACTCTTGTTTTTTCTGTCATGGTTTTTGTTTAAGATATCTTATTTTACCTTTCACGTCAATAAAAGTGTTTAATAAAAAAGCCCCACGGGGGGGCTCATTATTCTTTTTTCGATTGTTTTCTATTTTCTTTCAATCCATGAACGTTTTCTAATTTCTTTTGTTTTACAACCAATACAAAGGTTTTCTATTTTTCCCTTCTCGTTCAAAAAAGGAACAAAGTTATGCCTCTTTTTGTTATTAAAAACAGAATATTCTTTACCGCAACGTGGGCATTTTTTTGAAATTCCAGACGGGGTGGATTTTTCTCTTCTCATCTTCTTGTTCCTTGTTGTTAAGGTGCTGTGTTTCCTAAAAAGTTTTAGAAAAAAAACAAAAAAACCTCCCATCTCCAAAGCATAATCTAAGTTATGCTGCGGGGACGGAAGGTATTCCGCAGTACCACCCTGTTTCTTTCAAGATAAAAAATTATCTGAAAGCAACTTTCACCGACTCTGCCACTTTCGCAGTGTCTTGGGTTATCCTTTGATTACGGAGGAAGCCGAGTTTTCACTTTCGCAAAAACCACCTCGTCGGGCTCACCCCCTATAAATAAAATTTATAGGGACCCGGTTCATAGGTTTTAATAATTTTTCAAAGATATTTTATATCTTAACAAATTTTAAAATCTTGCCAAATCTTTTAGTGAAAACAACAAAAGATTTACTGTCTGGGAGATCTTTTTCTGGTCGGATTAGGAGTTTGATCTTCCGGGCAGCCCTTTTCCCAGCCCTCTGGAACATCACAAGGAGTTGAAAATTCTTTGCATTCCCCGGTTTTTAGATTGTAAGCTGGAGTTATTACCTGAATACATATTTCTTCTCTTTCTTCTCTTTCAATCTCTTCTTTGACTCTCTGTTTTATTCTCTCTCTTACTAGTTCTGGGACCTCTTCAGAGATAGAGACTTCATCTTCTTCTCTTTCAATCCCCTTTTTTCTCAAAGATTCAACCGCTCTTTGACGGCCTTTAACCGATGATTCTATTGCCCTTTCAATAGCCTCTTTTGCCCTTTCTGGAGCTTTTTCATAAACCTCACTTAAAACTTTAAGGTGAATTGAAGTTGCCTGCTCTACTAATTCATCAATAGTAGTTGTGTCTTTGCCAAGCTCTTGGGCTATTGCTGAAATTTCTCTTCCGAATTCTTGTTGTTCTTCAAATTCATCAATTTCCTCTTCTAAATCTTCTTCTTCCAAGTCCTCGCTTTTCTCTCTTATCTGATCAAGTTTGTTTCCCAGAAGAGTTAAGTGTATTTGGGCTGCTTTTTCTGGGTTCTCTTGAATAATACCCCTTAAAGAATTTTTAATATCTTCTTTAAATTCAGATTTCATTTGTTTTATCCTTTCTTTCATTTCAGGTGAAATATCCTCAATTTCATCTTCAACCTCATCTAAGTCATTAGCTTCTTCAGCTTTTTTCTCGGTTATGAAAGACCGTAAAGCTTCGTATTTTTCTTCCATCTTTCCTTGAAAATTCTTGAAATCTTCATAATCAACCAATATTTTTTCAACCTCATTGTCTATCTTATTTCTTTCAGCTTGTCTCTTGGCTTCTTGTAATCTTTCTCTTATCGCTTCTGCGTTAATTTCAGCCGCCCTCTGGGGATTTTCTTCAACTACAGCTTCAATTGAGATTAGGTGTCCATTTTTTGATCTTTCTCTGGCCCTTTCAATTGCTGGTTTTGCCTCCTCTGGTACTTTCTGGAGAACATCTTCCAAAACAGCTAAATGATTGGAGGTAGCTTGAGCTACGCGAGAAGAAACTTCTTCGACAGACTTGCCTTTTTGTTTAGCCTCCTGAATTCTATTTTGAATCATATTGAGTTGTTCTTGATAGTTTTCAGTGGCTTTTGTTGCTTTTTCTGCTTTGTTTTCATTTGCCATAGCTTCAGCTTCAGCTAGTCTCTCTTCTGCGTATTTTAAGGCCTTTTTTACTTTGCTTTCTGTTCGGAAAGCAAAAAACATACCTATTTTCTCTCCCATTTTATCTAAGAAATAGAAGGGACTGTCGGGGGTGATTCCTGGGCTTTTCAACCAATCGAACTGAGCATTAGTTTTTCCCGTAAAAGTTAAGATTAATAATAAAGAGATAAAAATTAAGCTTGCCTTTTTAAACATAATGTTTTTATTAACTAATAATTTAATTTTATAACACTTATTTTTATTATACAAAAATCTTTAAAAAATCACAACATTCTTCTTTTTCTCTCAGCATCTCTCACTCTTTTCTCATCCATACCGAAATGATGAGCAATTTCATGCCAAACAGTTTTTTTAACCACTTTCTTTATTTCTTCTTTTGTTTTTGCTACTTTCTCAACGGAATTTTTAAAGATGGTTATTTTGTCTGGTAAAACACCCCCATAGCTTCTTCTCTCTGTTTGGGGAACTCCTTCGTACAAACCAAAGATTAAAGAATTATCCCTGGCTTTAAGCTTTCCTAATTGAGATAAATTAGGTTTATCTTCAACACAAATATCTACATTATTTAATTTACCCAAGAATCTTCTGGGGATTTCATTGATAGCACCTTTAACTATTTTTTCAAATTTTTTCTCTTCCATGAGTCTACTACTTTTACAATCCCCCTATATTTGTTATCTTTTTCACAGAACTCTCTGTCTTCTTTAAAAGTCTTTACAGTTTTTTGCAAATTCATTTTTCTTTTTATAATTTAAAATGTCTTTCTTAATTTTACTATTTTAAACAAGATAAAGTCAATTTTGCGCATTTAGTAAGCTAAAATCTGACCGAAAGAAACTTGATTCTGTAATATATTT